>DATBHW010000020.1 GCA_036557285.1 Ktedonobacterales bacterium | reverse complement strand
CTCCCGCTGCGGCGCGTCTTCCGTCATCAAGGTCAAATAAGGGGCCACGAAGGCCCACTCGTCATCGCTGACATCACTGGGGTACGGTTTTCTTGCCATGCCCCCAGTCTATCAGAAAAAATGCATAACAGACTCTAGAGGTCAATTGACGGGGATGTCATATTGCTGCTGGAAGCCTCCTACGGGCTGGATAGTCAGAGGAACCCTGGAGCCTTGCAGATTGGCTGGAATATCACAACTGATGCTCCCTTGACCATTGCCGTCAAGCGTGACCGGATCGCCAGGTGCGACAAATGGCACGCATGTACTATTAGCAAAGAAGACGGAGACTGCGACTACCGTTCCCGGCTGCCCTTGCAACATAATCTGATTGGTCACTCCAGCTTTGAATGCCTTGCCAGAGGGTTCGGGGCTGAGTTGAAAATGGATTCTGTCACCACCGGGATTGGGTCCTTCTGTCGGCGTTGGGCTGGGCGTAGGCGTGGGAGCCGGAGTGTTGGACGACGGGACTTGTTGCCCTCCTGGATTCGGGTACCCATAGACGGTCGGCTTCGGCAGCGGGAAAGTCGGGTTGATATTCGCCACCTGCGTGCCAGCCGGAAGCGTCGGGCGCACTGGCGGCCCGGAGGCGAACAGCGAGTCCACTAAGCCGCTACCGAGCGCCCCCAGCATATTGAGACACCCACACAGCAGCAGCACAGCAAGCACTGCTGTGCTGACCATAATCACGATGCGGTTGCGTGCATTCTGCACCCACAACGCCTGAAGGCGATCTATCAAGGGTCTCAACATGGGTTCCTTTCCTCGTCTTTTTCCCTCATGGTTGCAGGCTGGCGAGCCAGATGTATTCTAACAGCGCCAGCAGAGCTACAGCAAATTGTGCGCGCTAAAGCGGTACTTTGGTCCTGGTATGTTTCCAGGCTAGCGGCTTCGTAGATCACTGGCTGACGGTGCTCGGCTGGAGCCATTGGCCTTCCTGGCGCAACCTGAAACGTATTACCTTACGTGCGTTTCCTAATACAAGATATGCTTGAAGATACTGATAGGTAGGATAGTGATGGAAGTATTATTGGATATATCCCCGGCGCCCCTGGAACCGCTTGATTCCATTCTGGGCAACCCTTTTCTCTCCTTCCAGATCGCCGGAGCACTCGATCTGGCGGGTCTGCTGGTTGCTATCTGGACGCTCTGGTCCACCATTTCACTCACGCTGGGAGGAAAACTCCTGCGCGCCTTTCGCCTCATCTCGATGGGCGCGCTCGCCTTCGCGCTTTCTCACCTGCTCGATTCACTGCTGCAAGCAACAAAGATTCTCAGTCTCGAACCTGCCACCTTCTTGCATCAGGGCATCGTCGTTATTGCCATGTTTCTCTTTGTCATGGGCCTGGCCGGCCTGACAGACGATCTCCCAGGGATGAACGCGCCCAGGTACGGCGGGATGTCGCTGCGGCTCTGGCCGATGGCCGTTGGCCTGGCGCTGGGCATCGGCGCGCTCAGTTTCATCGTCTATGGCTTCGACCTTATTGCCGAAACCTGGGCATTCATCTGGCTGGGCATCAGCCTCGTTCTCCTGTTAGTGATCTGCCTGATCCTCGTGCTGCGGGCGCGCCTGGGCGGTGCCATTGGGCATTCATTATGGCTGGCAATGCTTGGCCTCTTCATTTTCGGCATGGGTCATCCGGTGCAGATCTGGTTTTACCTCAACACCACCTATGCTCCTGGGACTCTGGCGGTGCTGCATCGGCTGGTCGTGATCCCGGCGTTCTTCCTGTTTGCCATCAGCATCACGCGGCTGGGTCGGCATCTTGACCGCGCCAACCGGGCGCAAATGTTGTCGGGACAAACAAGCCAGATCGGGCCGCTCAGTGGCATGAGCGCAGCAGGGTCTGCGCAGCGTCATAGACTCTATCCACAGTGAGCGCACTCATTGGAGGCAGGGTCACGCCAGCAGACGCAGCAGCGCCCGCCCAGACTACACGCGCACGCGGCCCTCGCGGCGACCAGATGGCCGGATCGGTGGGGCCAAAGAGGGCCAGCGTGGGCGCGCCCAGCAGCGCGCTCAGATGGCTGACGCCGGAATCGTTGCCCACATAGAGCGCAGCGCGGGCCAGCAAGGCCGCAAGCTGGGGCAGCGCCAACCCGCCCACGCGCTGCGCCCGGCCAGCGGGGAGCGCCGCCAGGGCCGCCGACGCAGGCGCCGCATCGGCTGGCCCTTCGATGACCAGCGCCCGCCAGCCAGCCGCGATAAAACGCCCGGCCAGCGCCGCGAAACGGTCCGACGGCCAGCATTTGTCGCGCCCGCCGCTCCCAGGATGTATCACCAGCGTGGGCGCGCCCGCCAGACCGCGCCGCGCCCATTCCCCCTCTGCCCAGGCTCGCGCTTCTTGCGCCAGCGTGAGCGGCGGCTCGTCAGAACGGGCCTGCGCCGCAGCGCCGATGATGGGCATAAGCGTTTCCAGCAGATACTCAGCCGCGTGGACGCGCGCTCCTTCCGGCGGGCGGCCCGGCGCGCTCACCAGCGAAGAAATGCCCAATGCCCGCAGGTTGCGCGCCGCCAGGCCAACGCTGTTGCGCAGCCACAGCACCGCCAGTTGCGCCCCATCGAGTATCTGGCGCGCCTCTGCCGAGCGAATACCGTCCTCTGCAAAGAGTTCCGCCCAGCAGAGATCATCAAACGCTCCAACCTCATCGGCCAGCCCGGCGTCACGCGCCAATGCCAGCGCGGGCGCGGAGCCAATTGCATGCAGCCTGGCCCCTGGAAACGCGCGGCGCAATGCCGCCAGCGCCGGAAACGCCAGCAGCGTATCGCCCAACGCGCCTGGCCGAAAGACAATGATCCTGTTCATGTGTTGGCGTCCTCACTGCCTGCCCTTGAGTAAAGCGCGCTTTTTTTGCTATTACGTGTTGTGAGGATCACATCATGACCATCCTGTCACAATGGGGAGAGCAGCGCCCCAGAAAGGCTCGTACCCATGAGCAGTAATAGTACACCTCCCGACGCCAGGGATAACCATACCCCCGATGAAAACCCGCCGCAGAAACGGAAGCTGCCCGGCCAACGCTGGGCAGACGTGATCGAAGAACACATCCGCGCCGCCCAGGAGCGTGGCGATTTCGATAATCTTCCCGGCGCAGGCAAACCCCTCGACCTGGATGAGAACCCCTATGCCGGTGAGCGCGCGCTGGCCTTTCATCTGCTCAAGCAAAACAACCTCTTGCCACAGGAGCTTGACCTGGGCCGAGAGGTAGATGCCGACCTGGCGCGAGCCGAGCAATTGCTGGCCGCGCTGCGCCGTGAGCGCGACTGGCTGCTGAATCGGCCTGCGTTCTCCAGGGCCAGGGCGCAGGCGGCCTACAGACGGAAGCGCGAAGACTACGCGGCGCGCTACGAAGAGGCGCTGCGCCAGATTCGCAGCAAAATCCTCTCGCTCAACATCATCGCGCCCTCCTCGCTGCACCGGCCTGTAATTGATGTAGAAGCCAGGTTGCGCGCCTTTCAGCAGGAGTTTCCGCCCGTCTAGCCGACGCGCTGCCTTCTTGCCGCGCTGCAAAACCCGCTTTGTGCCAATCCCTTGCTCACTCAGATTGACGCGCTGCCCAGGGGCCAGATATACTCCCTGAGAGATTAGTTGCATCAACCTGGCTTTCAGAAGGGACAACAACGATGTTCACGCTCAATGACGAGCAGCGCGAGATTCAAGATCTGGCGCGACGGTTCGCGCAGCATGAACTGGCCCCCCATGCCGAGGAGTGGGCCGAAAGCGCCCATTTTCCCGCCGCGCTCTTCCCGAAGATGGCCGATCTGGGTCTGGCTGGCATGCTCGTGCCGGAGGATGTCGGCGGCGCGAACCTGGGCCGCCTGATGGCTGCTGTGGTCTTCGAGCAACTGGCGAGCGCCGACCTGACAACGGCGGTCTGGCTCTCTGTCCACAACATGGTCACAAGCCTGATCTATCGCTACGGCGATGCGGAGCAGCATCAGCGGTGGGTCGCGCCGATGGCGGCGGGCAGGCTGCTGGGGGCTTTCTCGCTCAGCGAGGCGGGCGCTGGCTCCGACGCCGCCGCGCTCACCGCCAGCGCCCGGCGCGAGGGCGACAGCTACATCCTCAACGGCGCTAAAATGTGGGTCACAAGCGCGGGCGTGGCCGATGTCTACGCCGTGATGGTCAAGACCGATCCATCGGCAGGCGCGCGCGGCATCACCTGCCTCATCGTGGAGAAAGACACGCCCGGCTTCAGCATTGGCAAGCTGGAACATAAGATGGGGATGCACGCCTCGCCCACCGGCGAATTACTTTTTGAGAACTGCCGCGTATCCGTCGCCAATCGGCTGGGCCAGGAGGGCCAGGGCTTCAAGATCGCCCTCTCGTCGCTCGATGGCGGGCGCATTAACATCGGCGCATCGGCTACCGGCCTGGCAGGCGCGGCGCTGGAAGTCGCCTCGCGCTACGCCCAGGAGCGTCAGCAGTTTGGCCGGGCAATTGGCTCGTTTCAAGGGGTCCAGTTCATGCTCGCCGATATGGCGATGAAAGTCGAGGCGTCACGGCTGATGGTCTATCAGGCGGGGGCCAGAGCCGACGCGGGCGATCCCGCGCTAACCTATTACGCCGCGCTGGCAAAATGCTTTGCCACCGACGCCGCCATGCAGGTGGCAACCGACGCTGTGCAGATATTGGGCGGCGCGGGCTATGTTCACGACTGGCCGGTAGAACGCTATATGCGCGACGCCAAAGTCACGCAAATCTTCGAGGGAACTAATCAGATTCAGCGCGTGGTGATCGCCCGGCAACTGCTGGGCAAGATCGCTACTGAGGGCATGCGATAAGGAGGACGGGCTGGCATGAAATTGTCAGAAGCGCTCATTCTGCGAGGAGACATCCAAAAACGGTTGGCAGAACTTCAGGATCGCCTGAAGCGCAGCGCCTGGGTCCAGGAAGGCGAAAAACCCCATGAAGACCCGGCAAAGCTTCGCGCCGAAGTGACAGCACTGGTCAAGCAATTGCAAACGCTGATCTTCCAAATCAATCAAGCAAATGTCACTACTCGTCTTGAGTCGGGCATGACATTAACCGAAGCACTGGCGTTCCGCGATGCCATCACCCTGCATCAAAATATCCTCCGGTCCGTCGCTGACGCCGCTTCCGAACGTGTTGATCGCTATGGTCGGGCGGAAATTCGCCGCATCCCAACCATCAATGTCGCCCAACTGCGGGATGAGATTGACGCGCTCGCCAAGCAACGGCGGGAAATTGATACGGTGATTCAAGCCGCCAATTGGGCAACGGACCTCCCGGAATAGCAGAAGCGTGAGTTGGTAGCCAGATTAGAATTGCAGCGAACACAGGCGGCAACTGCCGAAGTTGCACTAGGTAAGCCTCCGGGGCGAGGCGAGCAGGAGCATACCCTGTCAATGTGATGCCTGGCATTGTGACTCCTGCACATCGCACCCTGCACATTGCACTACCGCGTGTTGGGCAAGACTGACTGGCGAGGGTGGGCAAGGGGTAACTCACCGCGATGATACATTCCTATCTTGGCAGCCAGAATCCAGAAGAGATCGCCCGCCTGGAGGCGCAGCAGCCAGGCGTGGACGACGCGCTGCGCCGGGCGCTGGCGCGCTGCGCCCTGCCGCCCAGGCCGCGCGTGCTGGAGCCAGGCTGCGGCACAGGCGTCCTCACCTGCCATCTGGCAGAGGCGCTGCCGGACGCGCAGATCACGGCGATTGATCTGGACGAGCGCCTGCTGGCAGCAGCGCGAAAACGCTGCCCGCAAGGGCGCATCCGCTTCGAGCGCCAGGACGCCGCCTCGCTCCCCTATCCTACGCGCTCCTTCGACCTTGCCATCTGCCGCTATGTGCTGATGCACCAGGACACCCCGCTGGCGGTGGTCGGCGAGATGCACCGCGTCGTCGCTCTCGGCGGCTATGCCATTGCTTTTGAGCCAGACTGGGGGGCGCGCGCGGTCTATCCGCCCAACGACGGCGAGGCACGGCTGCTGGAGCTTGCCGCAGCAGCCCGGCGCTATGGCTGGCCCGACGTGTTGATCGGGCGCAAGCTCTTTGCGCTCTTTCGCCAGGCGGGCTTTTTGCCCGTCCACCTGCTGGCCTCTGCCACCTGCCAGACGGCAGACGACACCCAGGCGGCGAGCGCGGCTGGCGGTATGGCAAATAATCTGGCGCAGCTTATGCAGCCGAGCCGTAGCTTCTTCCTCCAGCACAACCTGATCTCGCCAGAAGACTTCGACGACGCGCTGCGCCAGATGGAGGAACTGCCGCGCCAGCGCGACTATCTGCTCGCCAGCATGGAGTTCACCGCCATTGGCGTAAAGAGCGCGCCGCCGCTGACCGAAACATAAAGACAACAAGAGCCAGAGTTGACAAGCGCGTCAGGGACAGCGAAACAGGGTCAGCGGCTGCGCAACGGCTTTGCTATTGGAATCGCCTATGGGTGGCTGGCTGCCATTATTGGGGTTAACGAGCGTTCCCACCGCCCAGATACTGCGCGCGTCAGCAGCAGCCACAGCATTCACAATATGATCATCCCCGTTGTCAGGGTCACGGTAGGTTGGTGGATGAAAATCCAGGTTCCATTGGCTTCCATCCCAATGTTCGGCAAACGCCTGAGTCAGCCGGGTATTGTAGTCCTTATAGTCTCCCACCGCCCACACATCGTCGGAAGAAAGAACCGCCAGCCCTTCCAGCCAGCTTAGTTTGGCTTCAGGACCGCCGATAGACGCGACGCTCCACGTCTTCCCATCCCAATGCTCGGCCAGCAGCACCGCTCCAGGAGTATTTCTGGCGGCATATTCCCCTACCGCCCAGGCATCACTGGCAGAAACCGCTGCCACCGCGCTCAGCGAATCGCTGAAATCGCCTGGGTTCGGACTCTGGACCACCTTCCAGCTTTTCCCATCCCAATGTTCGATCAAGTTCGAGGAGAAGCCCTTATCAGGAGCAGAGCTTCCCACCGCCCAGATGTCGCTGGCAGAGCTAGCAGCGATACTCTCCAGATCACTGGATAGCGCCCCTAAATCTGGATTCTGGACAATGCTCCAGCTTTTCCCATCCCAATGTTCGATCAGCGCGTGAGAAGGGCTATCCTGGGAGGCAAAGAAATGTCCCACGGCCCAGGCATTCGCAGCAGAGAGCGCAGCCACTGCGCTCAGGGTACTTTGCGTCCCAGGAACTGAGGCGCTCTGGACTACCTGCCAGGCCGAGCCGTTCCAATGCTCGATGAACGGCTGGGCTGAGGCGCTGCCCACGGCCCAGATGTCCTTCGCTGAAAGCGCAGCAATCCCATTCAGCGCGACCGATCCCACCTCCGGGTTGACAACGACACTCCAGCGCGTACCGTTCCAATGCTCAATGAGCGCCTGATCTTGATGGGTACTCGCGCCGCTGCCCACCACCCAGATATTCTGTGCCGAGACAGCCGCCACGGCATTGAATTGGTTCTGCTTGCCCGGCAGGACCGGATTGGCAACCTTGCTCCATTGTTTACAATCTGCTTTGTTTGCTGAAGCCGTACCTGTGGCGTTCGCTGCCGTCGCGTTCCCTGACTGGTACGGAGCGCAAGCGCCAATAACCAGGGGCAGAAGAAACAGGCCAATCAGGCAGAAGCCACGCGCGAGTTTTTGAGCAACATACCCCATCAATAACCTCTTTGCTTTCTATTCCCTATGGTGAGTATGTCGGTAGTAGACTCTCATGGCAGCATGTATGATTGATTATGATACCATATCCCGTTGAATGCTCGCGGACGCCACACACAGCGCCGCCTTCCAGGCGGCCTGACGCTTAGAGCGCCTCATACAACCTCAGTGGGCCAGGCGCCTCCTTGTAGCGCCGCCTGGAAGGCGGCGCTACAAGTGAACACTGCTGCGCCGTCAGCGTTTTGCGAGGCGTTCTTAGCCGCCTGGAAGGCGGCGCAGCCAGTAAAACGCTGCTCTGTAAGCGGATATGGCATTACCCTTGCCCGCGCTGCGCGCGCAGAGGGCTAGATGGTAAACGTGTGAACCGTGTAGTCAGATTGATACCCCGTCACCACACAAACAGTATTCCGCGTGCCAGGGACCACAAAGGCGCTGCTGACGTTGTTGAAGCCCGGCCCCACCTGATGCCAGGAAGCATCACCAGATTTCCAGGTATAAAAGCTGTCGAAACCCTGCGCAGAGCGAGCAAGGAAGAGGACAGACCCATCGCCCAGCGCCCCCAGCGGCGCGCCGGGATTCTGGAGCCTGTCGCCTGGCTGCGTCGTCGGGAAGCCCTTTGTGGGCGCAGCCCTCCAGGTCTTGCCGCCATCGGCGCTGACCCGCAAATTGGCGGGCGAGGTATCAATACTACACCCACCTGCTTTTGGCCTGGAGAGGTACGGGCTGACGGTGCAGGTCTCCTGGGCCGTGTTGACATAGAGCAGGGGCATTTGTCCATTGCCACGACTGACGGCGATCATCCCCATCTCCACATCACCAGGAAGCTTTCCCACCTCTGTCCAATGCGCGCCAGCGTCATCGCTGCGCCAGAGGAACGGGGGCGACGCGATTTCACTGTTGCAGCCAGCAGAAGTAACGGCGAACAGGGTTGAGCCAGTGGGGGCCGCAGTATAATCGCAAATGCTCTGCCCCCTTGACGCCAGCGCCTTATCTGCGTAACTCCAGTTAAGGCCGCCATCGGTGCTGACAACAATACGGATGGTCCCGGTAGATTGAGCCTCAGGAGCGTTCGGAGAAGCGCCCGGCTCAACATTGGTCGCTGAATAGAGGCGGTTCCCTTGCACCTGGAAGACCGTCGCGCCGTTGCTAAACAGAACAGAGTCTAAGAAAATATAACCAGAGCTATCCCCCAGCGCGGCAGGAGCAGCCGACGCTGGCAGATGCGCCTGGCTCCAATGCTCCCCGCCGTCCTTGCTCACAAACTCCACAGCGCAGAGCGAAGGGCCGCCAGACAAAGCCGCGTAGCTGCTCAGCCCGCCGACTGTTACAGACTGCGGGCATGGCTGGAACCCAGGCGTCGTGAAGGGAAGCTCGACGCGCACCGTCAGAAAGACATCCTGCGGGTTCAGCGGGCTGACGAAGACCACCACAGGCACAGCATTGCCCCCGTTTACCGATGGCAGCGCGAACGTGCGCCAGGTAGCGCCGCCATCGGTGCTGCGCGCCAGCACCGTTTGATCCGCTGCACCGTCCGCTGGCGCAAGTTTATAGACCACGCTGGGGTTGCTGGGCGCAACCATCGGCGCGTAGCTGTTATATTGAGGGGATGTTGGAAAGCTCGTTACTATCCAGGTAGGGCTGGCAGTGCGAGCGCCGCCAGGGTTAGCAGCCGTTCCGGCCCTATGGCCGGCAAAGCCGTAGAATAACACGGCAAACAGCCCAACCACCGCAGCAAGGGCGATTCCCCCCAGCGCCGCTTTTACACGTCCATGAAACACGTTATATCCTCCCTTAATCCGATGTATCACCCGTAATCCGCCGCTCCGCTTCACGCCAGCGGCGCGAAAATGGGCGGCGCGCTCCTGGTTCTTCAACGCATGCAGCCGTTGTTCAAGACGTTCGGTTGATGGCAGCCCCGCGCGCCAGCGCGCGCCGTCGTCCAGCAGACGCCGTTGCAGCGCCTCATAGGCTGGCCCCAGCGGCTCCATCTTGTCAGGCCGCTCCTGTTCGTCAGTCATGAAGATGCTCCCTTCCTATCTTGGAAGGAGGGTAGGTCTCCTGACGCGCTAAGATGCTCGCGCAGCAAGGCCAGCGCCCGGCGCAAACGGGTGCGAATAGTGGCAGCAGGAACGCCCAGCGCCGCCCCCGCCTCGGTAGCGTCCATGCCCACGTAGTAGCGCAGGGCCACCACGACCCGGTAATCGGGGTCCAGGCGGGTAATGGCCGCGCGCAAATCGAGCGCCGCCGTGTGATCACTTGCGCCGGGGTCGCTGCCAAGAGCGGCGGCCAGGCCGACAGTTTCAGAAGTATCGAGCGGCTCCAGCAGGCGGCGGCTGGTACCAAAGCGCCCGCGCTGCCAGTCCCGACAGACATTGACCGTAATTCGCAAGAGCCAGGGACGAAAGGCCGCTGCATCGCGCAGACTGGACCGTCCTTGCCAGGCGCGCATCAGTGCTTCCTGTGCGGCGTCTTCGGCATCGGCCACTCCCACGAGCGCCGCCGCGACCCGCAGCATCGTCGCTATGTGCAGCGGCGCCAGGGCCGCAAAATCAACGCAATCGCTCGGATTGCTCATCGTCTGCACACTCGACCGTTGGATTTGCACGCGCTGCACCGCCTCTCCATCCTTGCTCCTTTTCTGAATGCTTCCCAGCGCCGGGTGGATGTCATCCATAAAACAAGACGAAGCGGGAGCAGTAAAGTGTTTTCTGGCGCCCAAACGGCCTGGGGGCAGATGAACGGGGAGCAAAGAGAAGGCCGCGCGGATTGTGGGCGCGTGGGACATGTTCGCGGCACAAGAATTGCTACTCCACAGCTCAGAGCAAGCGGCTTTGACAGACACATCTCCCCTCCAGGCATAACAGCAAAAGGGAAGTGTTGCTGGGAGAAAGAGAGGCGAACAAACATGCGTCCGCAAGAAGAGCGCATTATCTCCCCTTATACAGCAACCGAGCGTACTGCTGGACAATCAACCATACAGAAACCTGACTATACGCCAGCTATATCAGCAAGTTCTCCATTCCAGAACTCACACACACCAGCATTCATCTCCACCGGCGCCGCCCCCGAAGAAGCGGGGCAGCCAGTCGGGCTTCAGGAGGCGCATATTACCTCTATCCTGCGTTCTATGTCAATCGGCCATCTCTCGCTGGGAGTGGCGCTGGCCCCAATCGGCATGATTCTGGAAGCCGTGTTTCATGAACCTGCTTTCTTTGGCCTGGCCGCCAGCGGAGGAATGCTCGGCGTCTGTGGTTTGATTACCCTGCTGGCCGCCAACCGCCAGCGCGTCAGCCAATCGCCGCTGGCGTTTTACCTGTTGCCATACGCCGACTTTGTGATCGTGGGCCTCTGGCTGCTCCTGTTCAGCGTAAGCGGGGCGATTGTCCTCTTCTACGCCTACGTGGTCGTGAGCGCGGCCCTGCTGCTGGGCAGCCGCCATGCCATCGCTCTGGCCGGAATCGCTGGCGCGACGATCCTGGCGATTAGCCTGGGACAATATCAAGATCAGATCATGCCTGCCATTACGCTGCCACTTGAGGCACAGATTACGTTTACCATTGTGTCAACGGTGCTGGCGCTGGGGCTGATCGCCTATGTCGCCCGGCTCTTTAGCCTCAATCTTGATCGCTTCATTGCCACAACGAACCGCCAGAAGGATGAATTACTCCTGACACGCAGGGACGTGACCGAACAACAAGAGCAGATACAGGAGGAAATGGAGAGCCTGAGCAATACCTATGTACGCTTTATGGCGGGTGATACCGAGATACGCGCCCCGGTGCCCAACGGCTCGCTGGCCCTGGCTGCCCATCTCCTCAACACCCTGTTGGAACAGATGGAGCGGCTAGCGCGTACTGCGGCGGTGCGCGCCCGCATGGAAGAACGCATCAGTGAACTGACACTGGCGCTTGGCCGCTTGAGCAATGGCGATCCTGCCGCGCTGCAATCGTTGAACGGCCCCAGCGGAACCTCATTGGATGGGCTGACGCTGGCCCTGGCACGCACAGGTCGGCAACTCATCTTATTGCAGCAATCCCTTCAATATACTGCCGGGGGATTCACTGCGGTGATGGGCATTAGTTCCGACCTCTCAATGGTACACCAGACGCTGAGCAATACCGATAGCGCGCTCCACGAACTGCAAGCGCGCGCTGAGCAGAGCGCAGTTCATCTGCACACAATGCTCGAAGGGGAAGGGAGCCGTAACGAGAACCGCTCCACTGAACGGCCTTTCCTGAGAGAAATGGAACTGCGCGTCCGCCAGCAGGGCGTCGGATTAGAGTTACTTCGCGCCCGGCTGGGGCATATCGGCTCCCAAATGGAGACCATCGAGAACGAATTGCGGCGCGTGGCTGAAAACATGGAGCAGATCACCAGGGGAACGCGCCCGGCACGCCCCGAACAGCCAGGCGCGTCGCTCGTTGATATGGCGGCCCCTGGCGCGCAGCTCCGCCCCATCAATGTCCCTCCCCCAACCCCTGATAGTGGGTCTCCGGTGGCTCCTGCGCCCATGCGCCCAGCCAGCGGCGCGCTGCGAACAGCCGACGCGCTGCCCCGCCGTTTCACCGGGCCGCTGTCGCCACCAAGCCGCGCCCCGGAGAAGCCGGAACCCTGGCAGACGCCATTGGGGCAAGCCGAGCATGAGGCAAGCGGCCCTCGCCATTAGCGCCTGTGGAAACAGGCGCTGTGCAACGAAAAGGCGACCCTGCTCCCAACTGCGGAGCAGGGTCGCCGCTCACTACCAAAGGATGCCGGGCTAGAAGTTGAAATTGCCCTGGCCGCCCACTTGCGTCGCGCCCTCGGCGGTTGGCGGATGATAGGTCATTGATTGAATACCGATGCGCCCCGGCCCGGTAAAGCGGTTCAAGGTAATCGAAGCGCCTGCCACCAGATTGCCCAGCGCCCCAAAGAGGCCGCCGCGTGTCGAACTGGCAATCGAAGTCGTGGTCATCTGCACCGAGGCATCCTTCCACAGCCACGCGCCAGGCTCCACGTCCAGCGTCTCGCCTGGCGCAAGCTGCTTCTCAAAGTGATTGCCATAGGCATGCACCACCACGACGCCCTCGCCCTGCTGGCCGGTAAATTGATCCACGAACAGCCCCGTCCGGCTGAAAAGGACATTCGCCGCGCCGCGCACAAAGGTAAAGCCATAGCCGACATTGCTGGAAGCGCACAAAAATTGGTGTTCGCGCACGTCAATAATCTGCCCTGGCTGCAAACGCAGAGCGACCACCTGCCCCGGCGCCTCGCGCGAGAAAGCGATGTTGCCCGGACCCTGCGCAGTGCTGATAAAGATTTGCAATCCGGCAAAGAAGCGTTTGGCCGCGCCCTTCAGGCTCATGAAGCCAATGTTGACGCCCGGATGCTTCCACAGCAAGATATGATGCTCGAAATAGACCGTCTGCTGCTGACCCAGTTCGACGCTCACCGCTGGCACCACTTCGCCCTCGATTTTGATGCGCATATCCCCAATGACAATCGGGTCTTTGGGGTTATGCAATTCGGGCTGCGGCTCGCTGACGGCCAGACCGCCGCCATACGCCGCTTGATACTGGCCTGCGCCTACCGGCCCTGGAGGCGCTCCATAGCCTCCCCCCGGCGGCGGCGCTGCGTAGCCTCCCGACGGCTGCGCTCCTCCAGGCGACGGGTTAGGATTGCCACAGATTCCACAAAATCGCGCATTATCAGCCATCTGATTTCGACAATTCGGACAAATCACGACGCGCCTCCCTTATTCGCCTGAAAGCCAGGCCAGACCCCTAAACAGATAGCCGACCATTGGTGGTCGGCTGCACTCTTGTGCCTGTATTCATCATATCATACCGCTCGCCTGAGAGGAAGGGGGCTTCCGCTGCCAGCTTATAGCACAAAGCTATCGGCCAGCGGATTGCGCCCATTATTTGTCCCGCTTCCGTTGGGGGCTGGCTTCTCTGGCGCGAACAGAGGCGAACTGGTAGCTGGCGAGGGTGGCGGCGTCATACCGGAGAAGCTTCCAGAAACTGCTCCCAGGTTTAACTGGCTAATCTGGTTGTTGAGCTGGCTAATCTGGTTGGCTGCGGGAGACTGGCCCAGGGCTGCCAGGCCATTCTGAAAAGCCGGGTCTGATACGCCGCCGGCAAGCTGAATGGTCTTGCCTTCAATGACCACAGCGATACCAATGCCACGACGGAGTTCTGCTAGTTGACGCCGCAGCTCCCGATTCTCAGCCTCCAGCGCGTCCATCAGCTTCTTTTGCTGCAACAGCATCTCAGCAATGCTCTCAAAACCTGCGCTTGCGCGATCCATGTTCAACCCCTCCTGCATATCTGCTCTTTACCATGTCATAGTGTGTGAGGGAAATCATACCACCCCTCCACGCCACCTGTACCAGCACACCGACCTTGATCACTTCATTGCATCTTTCCATCGCTAACTGAGCATATTGTACGTCATCAATCGCTTCGGAGCAATGGCCCATAGTCCAGAAGTACTAGACCAGCCGACCATCTAACCCTTCTTCTGGCGGGAGCGCGCTTAGTCTAACAGCGCCTGCACGCGATCCCAGATGACTCCAGCCACCGCCGCTTTGGGCAAAACCGCCAGATCCTCCATCTGCCCGCTGCGGTGGAGCAGCCAGACCTTGTTGGTGGCTGTGCCAAAGCCGCTGTCTGTCCGGCTGACATCGTTCGCTACCAGCAGATCAAGTCCCTTGGATGCCAGTTTGGCGCGGGCATAGACTTCCAGGTTCGTCGTTTCCGCCGCGAAGCCTACGCGCACTAACCGCCTGATTGGGCGCTCAGCCTCCTGCCCCGCCAACTTGAGCGCCGCGTCCACATCCGCTAAAATATCAGGATTGCGTACGAGTGTCAGCGCGATCCCGCCGCCGCCCGGCTCCTTCTTCATCTTCTCCGCTGCCGGATGCTCCACCCGATAATCGGCCACTGCCGCCGCCATCACCAGCGCGTCGGCAGCCACTTCGCGGGCGCGCGCAGCCGCGCCCGACTCGCTGCGCTGGCCTGCATGTTCAGCGCCAGGTTCTTCCAGGCCGAGCGCGGCCAGCACCGCGCCGCGCATCTCCAGCGCCGTCCGCACGCGCGTCACCTCGACGCCATAGGGTGCGGCCAGGCTGACCGGCCCCGAAATCAAGGTGACATCGGCTCCGCGATCACGCGCCGCCTCCGCCAGCGCGTAGCCCATCAGGCCCGATGACCGATTGCCAATAAAGCGCACCGGATCAATTGGCTCCTGCGTGCCGCCAGCGGTCACGACCACCCGCCGATGCGCCAGTGGCCCGCTGCGGCCCAGCGCCTGGCGAATCGCCTGCGCCAGCGTTTCCGGCTCGGGCAGGCGTCCCGCGCCGACCTCACCCGACGCCAGCACGCCCACTTCCGGCTCGACGATGATCGCGCCGCGCTCGCGCAGCAGGGCTAGATTTGCCTGCGTCGCCGGATGCCGATACATCGCCTGCTCCATCGCGGGCGCAAGCAACAGCGGCGCTGTGGATACCAGGGCCACCGCCCCCAGCATCGTATCCGCCAGGCCATGCGCCAGCTTCGCAATCGTGTTTGCCGTTGCCGGAACGATCACCAGCAGATCGGCCTCGCGGCCCAGTTCGATATGCCGCGCCGCTGCCTGGCCCGTTGGCTCCCACAAATCAGCGTAGACAGGCCGATGGCTGAGCGAACTCAACGAAAGCGCGCTGACAAACTCGCTGGCCCGCTCGGTCATGACCACATCCACCAGCGCGCCCGCTTTCTGTAGCTGGCTTACCAGCGCCACCGCCTTGAACGCGGCAATCCCTCCGCACACCCCCACGACAATGTGTTTGCTGCGGAGTATCTCTGACATAGCATCCCACGCTTCCCGTAGTATGAGCAAACAGCGTACCAAGAAACAAAACGAGCAGCTTTCTCACTATGAAAGCCAGAACTCAGATGTGCACAGGGGACACAGCACAGGCAAGCGTACCGTTCCCTACTCGCTCAGGCTAATCCAATACCAAAGACCAGCACCGTAATGACGGCTGAAACAGCGGCTCCGGCCACCACCTGCGGCCAGGTATGCTTGCCCAGCGCCACCCGCGACCAGCCTATCAGCGCCACGCCAATCAGCAGCGGCAGCGCCTGCGCGCCATAGAGCAGCGCCATCACCGTCGCCGCCCCAGCCGCGCCGCCCGCGTGAATGCTGATCTTCCAGCGCAGCGTAATCAGCAGGGCGATGGCTCCGCCAGCCAGAGTCGAGACAAGCAGGATCAGCAGCAGGCGCGGCGCGCCGAGTATCCACAAGACTGTCAGCCCCACGATGGTGATCCCCAGGGCGATCACCATCGGCCAGGGGCGCTCGTGGCGCAGGTCCAGATCGAGGTTGCGCACCCGCCCCGCGCAGACGGCGAGCGAGAGTATGACCAGCGGCCCTACGGTGACAAAAGTCGCCGTCAGCGCGGCCCAGCCCAGCGCGGGCCAGACGCGATGCGTCGCGTGCCAGGAGACAATCAGCAAGAGCAATGCCGCCAGCAAGAAGGGGCTACCGGCCAGGGATACCCATTTGGCGACACGCAGCGCCGTCGCCTGCCTCTTTGTAGCCATGCAACCACCTTTGCAGCAAAACTTCTGCTCCGCGCTCCTTCTTCCTATTCACAGCGGAAACCTCGCCTATGATGATATGCTTTACAAGGGGCTGGTTTCAAGGGGGATGTAGCGAAGAACCAAAGCGAGAGAAGGAAAACACAATGAACAAAATCGAGCGTGTGAACGCCGCTGTGCGAGGCCAGCCGGTTGATCGCGTCCCGGTCAGCATGTGGGGCCACGACTACCTGCGGGAATGGTCCCCCGAAGGGGTCGCCGCAGCCATGCTGGAAAACTACCAGAGCTACGATTGGGACTACATGAAGTTCAACCCGCGCGCCTCCTATCATGTGGAAGACTGGGGCGCGAAGCTCAAGCCATCCGGCGACGCCAATCGGGGGCCGATATTTACCGACATCCCTGTACGAGAGCAGGGCGACTGGCGACGGCTGCGCCCGCTGGAGCCGACCAGGGGCGCGCTGGGCGAGCAGCTTCAAGCACTGCGCATCATCGGCGACAACCTGAAGGGGCAGGCGTATTTCATCCACACTATCTTTAGCCCACTCTCCATCGCCAAATACCTGGTCGGCAACACGTTTGAGCCAGTGCAAACCTCAATTGAGGACAACCCTGGCGCGCTCCGTCAGGCGCTGGAGGTCATCACCGAAACCTTCATCGCCTACGCCCAGGCCACGCTCGAAGCCGGAACCAGCGGCATCTTCTACGCCACCACCGGCTGGGCCAGCACGGATAAGCTCACCGAGGACCAGTACCGCGCCTTCGGCGTCGAATATGACCTGCGCGTGATCGACGCCTTCAAGCACGCGCCGTTCAACGTCTTGCACAACTGCGGCCAGCGTATCATGTTCGATCTGCTGGCCGACTACCCCATCCATGCCATCAGTTGGGCAGCCACCTTGCCAGGCAACCCCAACCTGGCTGAAGGCAAAACACGCGCCAGCAAGGCCGTGATGGGCGGCATCAGCGAAAAAACGACCCTCCTGAACGGCTCCCCACAGCAGGTGGCCGACGAGGCGAACGCAGCCCTGGAACTCACAGGCGGCCTGCGCTTATTGCTGGCTCCCGGCTGCTCGATCCCGCCTGCCACGCCGAAAGCCAATCTGGAAGCGGTGACGCAGGTCGTCCGGGGTTAATCTCTTCATAGTGGAGGGTATCTCAGGCCAGCTTCGTTGGCCTGAGATACCCTCCTCCATAAGAATCTAATCCAGCTTCAGATCGCGCAGGAACGCTTTCATCCCTGGCGCCAGGTCTGGTCGTTTAAGCGCGTAGGCAATCGAGGTCGTCAGCCAGCCCAGCTTATCGCCCATATCGTAACGTGTCCCTGAAAACTCATAGGCGAAGACCGGCTGAATGCCCAGCAGAGCGTCAATCGCATCAGTGACCTGCACCTCTCCGCCGCGCCCCGGCTCTGTTCGCTCCAGCAGATCAAAGATTTCCGGCGTCAGCACATAGCGCCCCACAATCGCCAGGTCGGAGGGCGCGCGCTCCACAGGCGGCTTTTCCACTGTATTAGTCACGCGCCAGGCGCGCTCAGCAATCTGCTCCCCGGCAATCACGCCATAGCGCGAGACGTGTTCACGCGGCACGTGCATCACCGCCAGCACCGACCCCTCGTGCCGCTCATACACATCCATCAATTGGCGCAAGCAAGGTGTCTGGCCGTTGGTATCAATGAGATCATCGGGGAGCATCACACCAAACGGCTCATGGCCCACCAGATCTTTGGCCTGCAAGATCGCGTGTCCCAGGCCGCGTGGCGTTGGCTGGCGGGTAAACGTCACCTGGGCCATATCCTCAATCTGCCTGAGCATCTCAAGCGTTTTATAGTCGCCTTTTTGCTCCAGCATGCGCTCCAGTTCGGGCGACGAATCAAAATGGTCTTCGATGATACGCTTGGTGCGGCTGGTAATCACGATGACATGCTCGATACCAGAAGCCACCGCCTCCTCGATGATATATTGGATGGAGGGCTTATCCGCCAGCGGAAGCATCTCCTTGGGGGTTGCTTTGGTCGCTGGCAAGAGCCGCGTCCCCAGGCCAGCCGCTGGGATTACTGCTTTGCGTATTTTCATAACGATCTCTTTCTTCCATAAGAGCTATCTGGCGCTGATGGCGCCCTATCACATTAACAGCCGTGAACTGCCGATTCTCCCAGCACAACTACAAAGAGTGGGCCATCATTCTCTCTCAGGTTTTTATAGAACTACTCTTTACAGAGCCGCATTTGTGCAGAAAGTATGCTGCTAAACGCGCCCACTATACAGACGAGATCGGCAAGTGTCAAGGCGCAGGTGGCATCTGGCGGCGCTTAATGATTAATAATGAGGGCTGTAATGATGACGGCGCCTAAAAAGAGGATCACCAGAATCGTCAAGATCACCGCCAGGTAGGATGAACGCGGCGGAGGTTGCTCTGTAATCACGGGTTTCCAGATCGGGCGGCTTGTTGTATTCGCCGGGGCAGCAGACATAGCCGCTTCCAGGGGACGCTGGCGCGAAGGGCGCTCGTCTGGAACCGTGCCCTTGGGGTTGCCCGGAATCTGTTGGGGGGCAACAGCGATTCCAGCAGACGGCAACCTCCTGGTAACTCGCGCTCCAGGGCCAGACGATGGCTGACCGATAAAGATCACGCCCAGCGTCAGCAGCTTGCGCAGATCGGCGGCAAAAGCGCCAGCGGTTGCGTAACGCTCGCCGGGTTGACTGGTGAGCGCGTGCATCACCACCGTCTGCACCGCCGGAGAAAGCGCCGGATTGATCTGAAGCAGCGGCGGCGGCGGGCCATCCAGCATCTGCACCAGCACGCGCGTCGTTGATTCGCCGGTATAGGGTGGGCGTCCGCTGAGCAGTTCATACAACACCGCGCCCAGGCTGTAAACGTCGGCGCGACCATCAACCTGATCGCCCAGCGCCTGCTCTGGCGAAATATAATGCGGCGTGCCAATCGCCAGATCGTTGGCGCTCACCTCCGGGCGATCCCCTACCAGGCGGGCAATGCCAAAATCGGCCAGCATCACCCGGCCATCGGGGTGCAGCAGCAAGTTGCCCGGCTTCACATCACGATGAATGATGCCGCGCTCGTGGGCGTGCTGCAAGGCGTCGGCGACCTGAATCGCCAGCCCCAGCGCCTGCTGCGGTGGTACGCTGCCCCCCAGCCGCAGGCGCAGATCGCGCAGCGAGCCGCCCTCCACCACAGGCGTCACCAGATAGAGCATCTGGCCCGCCTGGCCGACATCCCACAACGGCAAAATATTGGGGTGATCGAGATGGGCCAGCAGGCGCGCTTCGCGCTGAAAACGCGCCGCGAAGTGCAATCCGTTGCCCTTGCTGGCATCAATCACCTTGATGGCAACCGCGCGCGCCAATCGCAAGTCCTGGGCGCGATAGACGGCGCCCATGCCCCCGGTTCCCAGCAGCCCCTGAATAAAATAAGGGCCAACTCGCTGCCCAATCAGATCACTTGCGCCAGCCATGCTGCCACCTGCTTTATTCAAGATGTTGCTGCCCTGCAATAGGCTACGCCGCCAGCTTCTTCAGCAAAGAGACTGGTTAGTAGGGTGCAGAGCAGAATGGTTCCACCTTGAGCATACGCCAAACAACAAGATGTATGCCAGTGCAGCGCCTCACGGGTATGATGCCAAATCCGCTTGAACCCTGGCGGTTCTTTATAGCGCCACCTGCCAGACAACTCAACGCTGGTCCGCCTGGCAGGTGGCGCTACAGGTGGTATGTATTCCAACCAGCGAGCAATGACGCAGGAGGCAAGCTTCCTCATACAAACGGATTACGAGTCAAAGCCCGTTCACTCTCATGAAAGACGAAAATCGGGCTTGCTGGTCACTTCCCGCTGGTAATGCGCCCGATCTTACTACTCGTGGCATCTACAAACCAGAGATTGTTATCTGGCCCCACGGTAATCCCCCAGGGAGCGTCATTAGCGGTTGGCAAACGATACTCCTTGAAGACCCCTTGCGTGCTGATGCGCCCTATCCGGTTGCCAATCTGCTCCGTAAACCAGAGGTTGTTATCCGGCCCCAGCGTAATATCAACAGGGTGACTGTTAGCGGTTGGCAAACGATACTCCTTGAAGACCCCTTGCGTGCTGATGCGCCCAACCCGATTGCCATCATCCTCGACAAACCAGAGGTTGTTATCCGGCCCAGCCGTAATCCCCCAGGGCTTGCTGTTAGCGGTCGGCACAGGGTACTCGGTGATGTCACCTTGCGGAGTGATGCGCCCTATCTGACTGCTATGATACCCCGTAAACCAGAGAGCGCCATCTGGCCCGGTAATAATCTCAAGCGGGTCGCCGTTAGCGGTTGGCACAGGGTACTCGGTGATGTCACCTTGCGGGGTAATGCGACCGATCCGGTTGCCATCCCGCTCCGTGAACCAGAGGTTGTTATCCGGCCCCAGCGTAATCCCCCAGGGCTGGCTGTTAGCGGTTGGCACAGGGTACTCGGTGATGCCGCCTTGCGGAGTAATGCGCCCGATCTGATTGCCAGCATACTCTGTAAACCAGAGGTTGTTATCTGGCCCAACCGTAATTCCCTGCGGAGAACTCTCAGCGGTGGGCACACCATATTCCCTGAGGCTGCCTTGCGGAGTAATGCGCCCAATCTGGTTGCCATTCCGCTCCGTGAACCAGAGGTTGTTATCCGGCCCCAGCGTAATGTCGACAGGGGTACTTCTAGCGGCTAGTGTCTTAACTTCGGTGATGGTTCCGGCGGGCTTTGTGGGCGTTGGCGATGGCGCAGCGGTAGGCGTTGTGCCCGGCGACCTCTGCACAATCGGAGTGGGCGTTGCCTTGCCATTGAAGAAGCCCGCCAGCGCCAGCGTAGCGCCACCGCCAGCCACCAGCGCCACCGCCAGCGCCAGCAGCAGCACCGACAGGAGCCAGCGGCGCCGTGGCGCTGGTGAAGGAGGAGGACTGATCGGCGGCTGATAAGGCAGCGCCGATACTCCTGTCGCATAGGTTGGCGGCAATGGCGGCGCAGCGGCAGGGCCGCTCCCTGGCGTCGCCCAACCAGCCGGGCCGCTGCCTGGCGCAGCCCAGCCCGCCTGCGGCGTCGGCGACATAGGCGACATCACAGATGGGCCGCCGCCAGGCCCACCCCACATGGGCGGCGGTCCAGAACCCGGCCCCGCAGGCGAGTAGATCGCCGGGCCGCTTCCCGGCGCTGGCGGCATACCAGTGGACGATAGGGTTGGCAGATCACCGATGGTTCCCGCGGCGGATGTTTGCCCATATCTCGTCCCAGCCGTAGATGCAGCGGTAGCGGCGCGCAGGGCTGCCAGAAACTCCGCTGCTGTTTGATAGCGTTCTTCGGGCTTCTTCGCCAGCGTCTTCAGCACCACCGCTTCCACCGCTGGCGGAATATCCTGGTTGAGACTGCGCGGAGGTGGAGGCGGCTGCTGCGCCTGCATCATCATCAGCGAGACCGGCGTCGCGCCGGAAAAGGGCAGCTTCCCCGTGAGCATCTGAAAGAGTACCACACCCAGCGCGTAGACATCGGCCCGATGATCGGCCCCCTGGCCCAGAATCATCTCCGGCGCGGCATACTCCGGGCTGCCGACAAATGCCCCCATGCGTGTCAGCGTCGCAGAGCTATCGTCCTTCTGCACCAGCCGCACAATCCCGAAATCGGAGAGCAGCACCCGGCCCTCGCCGCTCATCAAAATATTGGCCGGCTTCACATCACGATGCACCAGGCCGCGCTCGTGGGCATACTGAAGAGCACTCGCCACCTGCTCAATAATAGAGGCCGCCTCAGCAAGTGGCAGAATGTGGCGGTGGGCAAGATAATCGCGCAGCGTGCCGCCAGAGATCAGCGGCATCACCAGATAGGTCAGATCGCCCTGCTCGCCAAAATCATAGACCTGGACCACATTCGGATGATTCAATTTCGCCACCGCGCGCGCCTCGCGGCGAAAGCGATCCAGATACCCCGACTCTTGGGCCAGCGCAGCCGTCAGCACTTTAACTGCTACTTCGCGCTCCAAGCGCGGGTCGCGGGCACGATAGACCTGGCCCATGCCGCCAGCGCCGAGCAAACCTTGAATCTCATAGGGGCCAATGTTAGTCCCCTCCAAACCAGCCACGAGAAGCCTCCTAACCTCACCCGCAGAGCAGGCGAACGGGCGATGGCATGCGCATGGAGCAAGTCTCCCACGAAACTACACCATAGCTGCTGGCTTCCATTATACCAGATAAGCCCCCCGTTGGCGCTATGAAATTGGCAACACAACGGCTGTTAAACGAACACGCTGGGCTGCGCCAGCAGTATCCGCCAGACACAAACGCTGCGGCTCAAGCGTTTCAAGCCGCAGCATAAGAGGTTCTTGCACAGGTGAGATGCCCTTGGCCTGACTCAAGCACATGCCAGCGCCGGGAACAAGACGACATCAGCAGAAGAGTTCACCAATCAGGCTCTGCTCGTCCTCATCGAGGGGGCAGCCAGACTCACTCCTGACCTCGCGCTGGAAGGGCGAGCGTCACCGGAATGACGAACGCTGCGGAGGCAGCGCCTGTTATGGTTGGGTACAAAGAGCCGGAGAGCCAGGCACAGGCGCGAGGTTGGCTGTGAACTGGCAGCGATGGCCGCGCTGATCGATGATCTGCCCCAACTTCGCAAAGTACTCCTGAAACGCCTGTGGCGTGGCCGTGCGCGGGGTAGCAAAGGTCACGACCACATTGCGGTCCTGCACGATCAGGCGATACGACGCCCGATCCTCTTTTATCCGCGCCAGCCCGGCCAATGCCTGTTCCCCGACCGACAGCGAGACCGACTGGGAGAGCATACCAGCCTCGTGCTGATAATACTGCCGGGCCTGGGCGGGGGTATAAAAGCGATCAACCAGTGCCACAAAGCGCGTCGTGCCCACCTGATCGCTTATCATGGTCCCGGTGCCAAAGGCGCGGCCAAATTGATCGGCGTCGCCGCTCTGGTAGAGTGTTCCCTTCGAGCCTTCCAACGCCTGATACTCATCATTGGAGACGCTCATCTGGTCGCCCAATTGATCGCCCTGGAACAGGTCGGCTTGTATCAGTTGAAAGAACTGCGCCATATAATACACGGCAGCCGGGTTGGGAGCTTCCGTTGCCGTCGCCGTTGGGCTGGTGGCGGGCGCAGTGGTTGGCTGCTGCCTGGCAAGTGTCGGTGGAGAAGACGCCCTATTAACGGACGCCCTATTATGAAGGGCGCGCAGCCCCCCAACCGTGGCAAATGCGCCACCAACCACCAGCAGCGCCAGCGCCAGCGTAAAGAGAACCACCCAGCCCTTGCTCCTGCTCCCGCTCCCAGACCCACTTGCTTGATAGCCAGAAGCGGCTACGCCCGCAGGCCGAAACGCGCCCCGCGCCGCGCCATTCCTGGGCAGCCAGGGTATGGTCATGGATTCGCCGTTTACCGTATCTCCCCAGGCGCTCCAGGGCGCTCTGCGCACCTGCGCAGCCGCGCGCCTGCCCGGCGGTGCGCCAGCGAGATGCGCTCCTGGTATCGCTTCGGCCAGCGCCGCGCCAAAGGCGGCTGCGCTCTGAAAGCGCCGATCTGGCTCTTTCGCCAGCGCCTTCAGAATGACCGCCTCAACCGCAGGCGGAATGTCGGGGTTCAGGCTGCGCGGCGCGGGTGGCGGCTCATGGATCTGCTTGAGCGCCGTCGAAAAATGATCGGTAGCCGTAAAGGGTACGCGCCCGGTGAGCGCCTGAAACAAGACGATTCCCAGGGCATAGACATCGGCGCGGTGATCGACCTGCTCGCCGCGCGCCTGCTCTGGCGACATATATTCCGCAGTGCCAATGCCCATGCCCACTTGTGTCAGGCCCTTTTCGCGCTGATCGGCCAGCGCAAAAGCAATGCCAAAATCAGCCAGCACCGCGCGTCCGCCCGGCGCCAGCAGAATATTGGCGGGTTTCACGTCTCGATGCACCAGCGCGTGTTGATGCGCCTCGTGCAGCGCCTGGGCCACCTGATACAGAATCGCCGCCGCCTCACGCAGCGAGCAAGCGCCACGCTCAACAATACGGTCGCGCAACGTGCCGCCCTCGATCAACGGCATCACCACATACATCACGCCGCCCTCTTCGCCAAAATCATAGATCGGCATAATATTGGGGTGATCTAGCCTGGCGACCACACGAGCCTCACGGCGAAATCGTTCTAAAAAGCCAGGCTGCTTTGCCAGATCAAACGGCAGCACTTTCATCGCCACCTCTCGATCCAGGCGGGGGTCGTGGGCGCGATAGATTTCGGCCATGCCGCCGACACCCAGCAGCGAGAGCAGCCGATAGGGGCCAAGAGTTGAGAGCGTCAGATTGCTCATCTTGCCTCTTTTCTCTTTCTGCTTACTTGTGTACCTCGCACACGTCTTCAGAAGTATAAAAGGCAGAGCTGATCTTACACAAGAAAATTAGTACCATCAGGCCAGGATGGTGGTTGGTCTGGAATCTGCAACGCCACTGGCATGACTGAGGCGGAAAACAGCGCACAGCGCAGACTGTGCGAAGGGCGCGCTTGCCCAGCTTCCATCTTGAGAGCAGCTTCGAGAACAGCTCCCCAGCAGGATATACGGGCAGTGACCCATTGAGCAAGAGAGACCGCCATGCCGTATGATGCTCAGTTGCCCTCGCCACATCCGGGTCAGAGCCAGCTACGCGGACAGGATCGACTGCTGCGCTATGTTTTCCTGGTGGCCGGTCTGTTAGTCGCTTACCAACTGGGGGTGATCCTGCTCGCCCCCAGTTGGGCAGATACAGTTACAGGCTGGTTCCGCGCGTCCCTCGCCTGGCCGGAAGTCTTTCTGCTGCTGCTGCTCAGTCTGTGGCTCACGCGCGCCCACCGTCCAGAGGCGCTGACCTGGTGGCTGTTGAGTATAGCGATGCTGGGCTACGCGATTGGGAAGACCCTGCTGGTAGTGTTCACCAACCTCGTCTTTCAGAACCCGCCGCCTTTTCCCTGGTGGTCCGATTTCTTCTATCTCCTCACATTCCCCTGTTTTTTTCTGGCCCCCTTCTTCTGGCCCGGCGTGCGCGTGTATCGCCACTCAAGGCTGAACCGCGCGAAATTGGCCTTAGATACTCTCCTCGTAATCGGCGCGGCAGCGGCGCTCTCCTGGGATTTACTCCTGGCCCCAATCTTCATGAGGAGCGCAACCCCCTGGCTGGGGAAGGCCGTCAATCTCGCCTATCCCGTTGGAGACCTCGCTGGCATCTTTGTGCTGAGCGTGCTGCTCTTGCGCTCAGGACGCCGCTACGGGCGCGGCGCCATCCTGAGCCTGCTGATCCTGGTTGCCCTCTGCTTGATCATCGCCGATTCCTGGGCAGCCTGGCTGCATCTGTATGTCAGAAACGATCCGGGCCGTCTTCCCGATCTGTTGTTTTTGATCGCCTCGCTCCTGCTTCCCCTGGCTGCGCTGATGCAATTTCGCTTTGCCCGGCGCGAGCCGGTCACAACAACAGCGCAGAGAGAGACCCACGCCGCTGTGGGCTTCAAGCGGAAAGATGTGCTGGAAAGCATCCGTTTTCTTTTGCCCTTCGCGGCAGTGCTGCTGGCGAGTCTGGGGCTGGAAGCCCACCTCCTGTTCGCGCCACAACCATTCGTAAGGGCGCTGACGATCTATCTGGTTATGCTGGCGCTGCTGCTGCTGGCGCTGGCTCGCCAGGGCGTCGTCTTCCTGGACCATGCACGGCTGCTGCGTGAACGCGAAGCGACGCGCGCCAACGAACTGGCGCTGCACGAAGCCAACCGACAAATGGAGACCTTTTTGGGCATGGCAAGCCACGAACTGAGAACCCCCCTGACCTCCATCACCCTGCATATCCAACTGGCGCGGCGGCGCATCCAACATCTCAAGCTCCATGAGGCAGGCAGCTTCTCTAAAGAGGAGCGGGCATTTCACCTGCTGGATACCCACCTGTTGAAGACCGAGGCGCTGCTCCGGCAGCAAAAGCGATTAATCAACGAACTTCTGGATGTCTCCCGCATTCGGGCTGGACGGCTGGAACTCCACCTGGAGCCAACCGATCTGGCAACTATTGCGCGGGCAGTGGTCGAGGAGCAGCGCGAAGCCTGGCCGGAGCGCAGCATTCAGCTTCACCTGCCAGCAGGAGAGTCCACGCTGATCTCCGCCGACCCTGACCGGATTGAGCAGGTCGTCACCAATTACCTGACCAATGCGCTGCGTTACTCCCAGGAAGATCGCCCGGTGGAACTGGGCGTGCAGGGAGAGTCGCAGCACGCGCGCGTCTGGGTACGCGACCAGGGGCCAGGGCTGCCGCAAGAGGAACAAGAGCGCATATGGGAACGGTTTCATCGCGCGCCGGGGATTGAGGTCCAGAGCGGCTCAGGCGCCGGGCTGGGGATTGGCCTCTATCTCAGCAAGACCATCATCGAACATCATGGTGGGCAGGTCGGGGTCCAGAGCGTCCTGGCGCAAGGGGCAACGTTCTGGTTTACCCTCCCGCTGGCGCCTCCAGCGGAGGGGCAGAGGCGCTGATCAGAAAAATTTCATCCAGATCAGGAAGGCTGCCAGGAGCGCCACCGCCCACCAGAACAGCGGCAGAAAAATCAGCAGAGCGGCGAGCGCCAGGAGGTCAGAGGAACCATTCCCGGTAAACCACAACGCGGCCCAGAGGAAGAGGCCGATGAACAGACTCCAAACTTTCCACATGAATATGGCCCTTTCTATCAGATAGCCTGGCGCCAGGAGGCTGGGTGAATGTTATCAGGGGGACGCTGGAAGTGTCTCCCTGGGGATGGATGTAGCATGACAGAGGGCAAAACTCTGTGGGGGCCACTACACAGGGACAAGCTGATGAGAGCGGCATCTTGCTCTCGCCGCCGCGCTTTGACACCCCCCATGTCGCATGCTATACTTTTTGTAGTATAGATACGCTTGAAAGAGAAAGAAGCGCCCGTAATGGCCTCAGACCGCATAACCTATCTTGACCATGCCGCCACGACCCCCACCGATCCGCGTGTGGTCGAGGCCATGCTGCCCTATTTCTCGCAGGCGTATGGCAACGCCAGCAGCATTTACGCGCTGGGTCGCGCGGCGCAGAAAGCCCTCGACGAAGCGCGCGAGCAGATCGCCGCGATCCTCGATTGCCGACCCACCGAACTGATCTTCACCGGCTGCGGCTCCGAGAGCGATAACCTGGCCGTCAAGGGCGCTGCCCAGGCGAACCAGAAAAAGGGCAACCATATCATCACCTCGGCCATCGAGCATCACGCCATCCTGCATACCTGCCAGTATCTCGAAAAGTTCGGCTACGAGGTCACGTATCTCCCAGTCGATCGCTACGGGCGGGTCGCTCCTGCCGCTGTCGAACGAGCCATCACCGATAAGACCATCCTCGTGTCGATCATGTACGCCAACAACGAGGTTGGCACGATCCAGCCGATCAGCGAGATCGGCCAGATATGCCGGGCGCGGCGCATCCCCTTCCATACCGACGCTGTGCAGGCGGGCGGCGCGCTCGATCTCAACGTCAACCGGCTGAGCGTGGATATGCTCTCGCTTTCGGCCCACAAGTTCTATGGCCCCAAGGGCGTAGGCATCCTTTACATCCGCCAGGGGACGCGCATCCTGCCGCAGTTGCAGGGCGGCTCGCAGGAGCGCAACCGCCGCGCTGGCACCGAAAACGTGCCGGGCATCGTCGGCGCTGGCGAAGCCCTGCGTCTGGCCTACGCCGAACTGGAAACGACCAACACACGCCTGCGCGCCCAGCGCGATCAATTGATCGCGCGGCTGCTGACGATCCCCGGCACGCATCTCACCGGCCATCCAACCGAGCGGCTGCCCAACAACGCCAGCTTTTGCTTCGAGCGCATCGAGGGCGAATCGGTCTTGCTGAGCCTGGATATGCTGGGCATTGCCGCCTCCAGCGGCTCGGCCTGCACCTCCGCCTCGCTCGACCCGTCGCACGTCTTGCTGGCAATGGGCATTCCGACGGAACTCGCTCACGGCAGCCTGCGGCTCACACTGGGCAAAGAAAACACCCAGGATGATGTAGACGCCATCGCTCAGGCGCTCCCCGGCATCATCGAAAAACTGCGCGCGCTCTCGCCGCTCTCAGTGGCAGGCTGATTCTGCTGTTCCCGAACCTCTTGCCCGTGAAACCTTCTTGGCCCGCCAGTTGCAAGTGTCCTCCCTGACGACACCAGCCAGCATTCAGGCAGGGAGCATCCCCATGAACGGCCCTGAACGGCATCTCTCAGAGCGGATGTCCAGAGAGCGCCTTGACATGATCGCCGCTTTTCCAGATGAGACGCAGGCCCGTCAGGCGCTCGCCGACCTGCGCGCCGCTGGTTTTGGCCCTGACCAGGCGATCTTGCTGCGCCCGGAAGAACCATCCCCATCGGCTCACCTGATCTCGCCCGATGGGCAGATCAGGCTCCCAACCGCTGACCTGCTCTCCGATCAGGTCGTTGCTATCTGGATCATCGTCTCCACCGAGTTTGCGGTGGGCGCGCTGGCGGGCGTAGTGGTCGGCTGGCTGGTAGCCCTCTTTCTGAACGCGCCCAATATCGGGCCGCTCTGGTTCTGGATGCTCATCCTGGGCGCCGCAGGCGCCGCCGGGGGCATTGTCGTGGGGTCGCTGGAATGGCGCGCGTGGAAACGCCGACTCGACACCCTGCGCCAGCAGGCAGCGATAGGCATGCGCTTCAGCAGACGCAGCTCTGACGCCGACATTGCGCGGGCGCGCGCCATTCTGGCGCAGCATGGCGGCGCAGGCATCGAAGGCGCAGGCGGCGCCAGCAAATAGGTCTCATCCGCGCGGCCAGCCAGCTTTCGCAGCAAGGCGCTGCATCAGCCCCCGATCATCAAGGCTGGCAAAGTCAGTCGTATCAACGATCAGCGCCTCGCCAGGCGGGCTGAGCGGTCCATAAACGCCGCGCTCCAGATTGGCGCGCAGTTCCGCCGTCTCGGTCTGATCTCCATGCCCAGGGTGGCGCTCGCCCAATTGACCGCGCCGGACAAAGCGCGCCAGCAGCGCGTCGGTCTCTGCCGTACAATGCGCCTCCACTGTCTGAAACTGATACAGTTCCTGCAACCGCTTCAGCCTGGGTACATCAAATTCAATCTGAAAGGCGCTCTCGGCCACGAGCGAACACCCCGCAGCAAGCTGACGCTCGATCACATGAAAGAGCAGCACAGTGCTGGCAATCCCAAGCTGCCTGGACCACTCCCGATCTTTCCAGCCCAGCGTATCGAATAATAGCTCCTTGATGCCATCTTTGTTGAAAAAAGGGACGCCAAGCTCCCTGGCAATCCTCGCTCCCAGCGTCGTTTTTCCAGCGCCCGGCGGCCCGGAGATCAGAACCAGCAATGCTCCTGGCATAGCATACTCCTTCCCTCTACAAAACGGTTGCCGAGCGGCAGAAGGCACGCTATACTTAGGTATATCCCTTCACGACAGAAACAGACCGCACGACGCGGCGCAGCAGACAGCGGATTCGTAAGAAGGAGGATAACACGAGATGGCAACTGCCAGAGCCAACATGACCGATTACGAGGCCGAGCGCCAGCATTTTCGCTGGGAAGCGCCCGACGAGTTCAACTTCGCGGTGGATGTGGTCGGCAAATGGGCCGATGATCCGAAGAAAGAGGCGATGTGGTGGGTCGGCCCCGATGGACAGGAGCGCCACGTCACCTTTGCCGAGTTTGCCCGGCGCTCCAATCAAGCCGCCGATGCCTTCAGCAAGCTGGGCATCCAGAAAGGCGACCGGGTGCTGGTCATGCTGCCGCGTCTGGTGGAATGGTGGGAAAGCGTGCTGGGCTTGATGAAGCTGGGCGCTGTGCCTATTCCCTGCACCGTCCTGCTGACACCCAAAGATATTCAGTTTCGCGCCGAAACCGCCAGACCTGTTGCCATTATCACCGATCACGACAACGCGCCCAAGTACGACGAAGTGCGCGACCAATGTCCCTCCATACGCGGCGCGATCATCATCGGCTCCTTCCGGCCACGCTGGACCTCCTACGCCGAGGTCGTCGCCGAGGGTTCACCCACCTTCAAGCCGACGCCAACGAAAAGCACCGACCCCTGCCTGATCTACTTTACGAGCGGCACCGTCGGCTATCCCAAGATGGTCCTGCACACCCACGCCTCCTACGGCATCGGACACAACGTCACCGGCAAATACTGGCTGGACCTACGCCCCGACGATCTGCACTGGAACGTGTCGGAGATGGGCTGGGCCAAAGCCGCCTGGAGCAACCTGTTTGGCCCCTGGAGCCAGGGCGCCTCCATGTTCATTCAGGACGCGCGCGGCAAGTTCAACCCCAAAGAGACCTTGACCTTCCTGGCAAAGTACCCTATTAGCACCTTCTGCGCCCCGCCCACCGTCTATCGCCTGCTCGTTCTGGAAGACCTGAAAGCCTACCCGCTCAAGGCGCTGCGCCACTGCGTCGGCGCGGGCGAGCCGCTGAACCCCGAAGTCATTGCCACCTGGCAAGAGGCCACCGGCCTGACGATCCGCGACGGCTACGGCCAGACCGAAACAGTGCTGCTTTGCGGCAACTTCCCGCCGCTGCCGGTGAAGCCGGGGTCAATGGGCAAGCCCTCGCCCGGCTTTTATCTTTCGGTCATTGACGACGCGGGCAACGAACTGCCACCTCACAAAGAGGGGGATATTGCCATCAAGATCAAGCCGAACCGCCCGCTGGGACTCTTTCAAGAATATTGGAATAACCCCGACGCGATGACCCGCTCCTTCAAGGGCGACTGGTATATCACCGGGGACCGCGCCTATAAAGATGAGGACGGCTACTTCTGGTTCGTGGGCCGCGCCGATGATGTCATCATCTCCGCTGGCTATCGCATCGGGCCGTTCGAGGTGGAAAGCGCGCTGGTCGAGCATCCAGCGGTAGCCGAGTCCGCCGTTGTCGCCAGCCCCGACGAAATGCGCGGCGAAATCGTCAAGGCGTTTGTCATCCTGGCCCCCGGCCACACCGCCTCGGACCACTTGGCCGAAGAGCTGCAAGAGTACGTCAAAAAAGTCACCGCGCCCTATAAGTACCCGCGCGAGATCGAATTTGTCACCGAGCTGCCCAAGACGATCAGCGGCAAGATTCGCCGCGTGGAACTGCGCGAGCGCGAGCGCGCTCGCAAGTCCGGCAAATAAGAGGAGAGAGGCCATGTTTTGCTCGCAGTGTGGCACAGCGGCGCAGGCTGGCAGCCACTTTTGTGGTCAATGTGGCGCGTCCCTGCTGGCCGAGGACGTGACCAGCGGCAATCGCGCTACCACCCCGATGAGCGTGGGAGCGAGTGTGGTTCACCCTGACCAGTCAGCCACGCCAGCGAGCGCACCCACCCGCAAACAGCAGCTTCAGGCGCTCAAGCTGGAACTCAAGCGCCTGAAGCTGGAACTACGCGAAATGGAGAATCTTCAACTGCTCCAGCCGCAGCAGCGCAAGCAGGCGCTTCAGCAGCACATCTTTCGCCTGGAGGAACAAATCCTGGCGCTGGAAAGCCAGCCCATATAAACAGTCATGAGCATCAAAGTCGAGAAATTGAACAGCCAGGGGCAGGTGGTCCTCAGCTACCCAGCCCAAATTGCCGAACGCCTGCCCAATGGTGTCGTCCTGGACGCCACCTGGACCTGGGCAACCCGCGATTTGGGCTACGCCATTTTTGAAACCGGCGATCACTTCACCGAGTATCACTACACAGATCGCTGGCACAACATCTGCGTCATCCACTCCGTTCACAGCGGCAGGCTCAAGGGCTGGTATTGCAATATCACCCGCCCGGCGACCATGAGTGAAAACATCGTTGCTGCCGAAGACCTCTTCCTGGATGTTTGGGTGGCTCCAGACGGAACCTGGCAGATTCTTGACGAAGACGAGTTTGCCGCCGACCACACCCTCGACCAGCCAACCCGCGAGGCTGCGCTGAAGGCGCTGGGTCTCCTGCTGGCTCAGATTGCCGCGCGCGAGCCGCCCTTCGATGAAGCGGCTGGCTCCCAATAAGCCAGCATATAACTGATATTCTCGCAGATATTGCCAACGCGGTTGCCGATACACTCCATCTCGTGCGCCGCAAAGAGCAGGCGCGTGAGCAGCAGCGCCCATTCCGGCGTATGCGACATCGCCTCCTGAAGTTCCGCTACCAGCCGCAGATAGACGCGATCAACCTCAGCATCAGCCGCCGCAAGCCCCTGCGCGCCTTCAGTGTCGGGCGCAGCGAGCATCTCGGCGCAGCCGCGAAGCTGACCCGACACAGCGCGAATGAGCGCCAGCAGATCACCGCCAATCTCGCGCCCAAGCGAGGGCAGGTGTGGGCCTGCCCCGTCAGTCAACGCCAAAGCGTGCGTGGCGACTCGCCGGGCATGGTCGCCGATGCGCTCCAACTCCGTCGCCGATTGCTGAATCATCATCAGGCTGCGCACGTTGCCAACCACGTTGGCCCACTCTTGCAGCAGTTCCAGCGTGCGCGCGTGTACCGTCTCGCCAAACTCAGCAGGACCAACCCCCGCGCTCTCGGCAACCCGGCGCGCCAGATAACGATCACGCCCAACGAGCGCGCGTGCGCTGGCGCTGAACAACTCTTCGGCCACCAGCGCCATTTCGGTCAACTCCTCAATCAACTGGCGAAGCTCCCGCTGAAAGAGCCGCTGCGACCCTTTCTTCTGTACCATATACGCACTCTCCTTGGAACAGGCGCCGATGGGACCAGCACTGACAGGCAACCCGATAGCGTAACTGGTACAACGTTAGCAAGATCAATGCCAGGGTTTCTTCACCTCCTCAGAGAGATGTTTGCCGAAGCGAACCTTGACCGGCTCTAGCTCGTCCTCAAACTCGGTGATGTCATGCGTATCCCAAAACGCCGCCTCTTCCTCACGGCTGGCAAAGTGAGGAATCCGGCTGGGATGCTGCTCGCTCTTTTGTTGCTCTTGCTGCTGGGTCATTCTGATTCACCTGCCTTTTGCTTCTGATAATAATAGCAAATCCGCTTGAAGAGGGGCGGCGGCGCGTGTACCGCCGCCGTCCCTGGCGGCGAACCGTTCGCCAGTACGGAGGCGCAGCCGAGAGTGCAGAGGCATAGCCGAGGCAAGCGGCTGCGGGCGAAGCCTGGCGCTACGAGCGGGCGCTGCTGCGCAGGTGGTCCCAGCCGCGCCGGGGCAGCGGCCTGATAGAGCCGTCGCGGGCGCGCAGGGTTAATCCGGCCTCCGGGGGCAACATGTCGCCAATCACCGTGACGGGCGTGCCGGTAGCAATCCAGAGCGTGTCCCTGATGCGCGCCACAGCAGCGGGCGGCGCGGTAAAGAGCAGTTGATAATCTTCGCCGCCAAAAAGTCCCCAGTCCAGGGCGCTCTGCCCCACAAAATGAGCAGCCGTATGCACAGCATCAGGGATAGGCAGCGCCGCCCCATCGAGACACGCCCCCACACCGCTGCGCTCGCAGAGATGCCACAGATCAGCCGCCAGCCCATCGCTAATGTCCATCATCGCCGACGCCGCGCCCAACCTCGCCAGCAGACGGCCCTCCGGCACACGCGGAACGGGCGCAAGCAGGGCTGCTTCCAGCCGCGCCGCGCTCGACGCGGGAACATCAGAAACCTTCAGTTCTGGATGCAGCAGCAGATGCAGGCCCGCCGCCGCCTCACCCAATGTCCCCGTCATCAGCAGCGCATCGCCGGGGCGCGCGCCGCTGCGCAAGAGCATCTGCCCGCGCCGCGCCTGGCCGAGCAGTGTCATATCAATGCCAAATGTAGAGGAGCCGGTGATATTACCGCCGACAATCACCGCGCCATACTGCTCTGCCTCGGCACGCAGCCCACGATAGACGCCATCCATAAACGTCGTGGGCAGATCGGCAGGCAGCAGCAGCGAAACCAATGCGTAGCGCGGCCAGCCACCCATGCTGGCAATATCGCTCAGGTTGACCGCCATCGCCCGCCGCCCAATCTGTTCTGGCGTGGCAGCGCGGCGCAGAAACTGCTCACCATCCAGCAGCGCGTCGCACGTCGCCAGCAAGACCAGTTCGCCCCCTAGATCAAGCGCCGCGCAATCATCGCCGACACCCACCAGCACATCCGGGCGCGTCGTCAACCCCGCCGTAAGGCGCGCAATCAGGCCAAACTCCCCCAGCGCCCTGATCGTCTCGGACGCTTCCAGGTCAGACTCACTCACCGTTCTCACCGCGAATCCAGCCCGCCACATGTTCCGGCAGGACCGAAACGCTGCCCTGGCGCACTGTGCAGTGGGGCATAGAGCTTAAAAAGACCGCGCCGTAATCCTTGGCCTGCACCCGCTTATCAAACAACACAATCGCGTTGCGGCGCGCGCCTGCGGCAGCGGGTGCTTGCGGAACCCCTGTGGGGAGCGACCCTTGCGGGAACTGGATTCCCGCACTCTCGCTCCCGTTGGTCGCTCGCGCGCCCGCGCCGCTCCACGAGAGCCGGTTCAGCGCCTGGCGCAGCCGCAGCGACGCCTGAGGGATGACATACTGGTGCAACTGATCGTGATACAATTCGGCGCGCCCTGCCAGCGGAGGGTCGCTGAGCGCCGGAAATGGCAGTCTTGTGACCACCACGCAGGCCGGACGCTCTCCTGGTAACTCAACGGTATCCCAGGAGTTCACCGCGCCCAGCAGCGCCACGCGCTCCTGTGAGCGGAACGTCTGCCAGAGCTGGCGCAGCGAGCCATCAATCCCCTGGGCCAGCACCAGAATCCCGCGCTCCTCCAGCGCCGCTTTCACGCCAGCATAGCCCGCGCGCAGGGCCGCGTGCGAGGCAAAGAGCGCCACCGTCTCGCCATTCAGCGCGGTAGCAAGCTGAATCAGCATAGCGTCAAGATTGCGCTGATAGTGATGGGTATTAGGTTCAGCGACATCGTCCGGCAGATAGAGCAGCGAGTGCGGCTGATTTTCCGGGGCCACGGAAAGTGTCGTTGCGCGCCCGGCAGCCAGGCCCAGGCGCTCGGCGATATAATCAAACTCCCCATTTACCCTCAGCGCCGAAGACACCAGCGCCGCCGCGCGATCAGCGCGAAACACGGTGCGCTGGAGCAGCGGCCCTGCATGTACCGGCGCGGCGTGCAAGGTGGGCCGCGCTGGTGGAGCATCGTCAGGCGGGGTAGCTGAAATGCCTGAAGCCGCGCGCGGCGGAGGCGGAGGCAGTGGCGGTCTGACCCAATAGACCATTCCGCCGCGCGGCTGAGTAATCGCCAGCCTGCCCTGTTCGGCCCATTCGCGCAAACGGAAATAGACGCCGTTGATCTCCTCCGCCAGCGCCATAGACTCATCAGAAGGCGTTTGCTGAAGATCGACCAGCCTGGAAGCCTGAGAAGTTTTACGAGAATGGGATGCGCGCTGCTGGCCGTTCGCCGCAGTGACCGAACCACCCAGCAGCGTTATCAGTCGCTCAAGGCGTGAAATGAGCGGCAGCAGCGCCTTTTCTAGTTCGTCCCAGGTCTGCTCAACGCCTTTCCAGGCCGGAGCGTTGCGAATCTTCGGCTGAAGCCGCAGCGATGGCTCGACTCCTTCTGACCAGGAGCGTGGGCCGCCATGATGCTGCGCCTGATACTCGGCCAGCAGGAGCGCCAGCGCGTTGAAGAAGCGATCCAGCGCCTGCCTGGCCTCGTTGACCGGCCCGTACCACCAGCCAGGACGAGCTTCCGCTGGCAGCGCGCCACGCCCGGCGGCAGCCGCCAGCCCCTGTCCCAACGAGCGCGCTGCCAGCGCCAGCAGCCCACTTGAGCCGCTTTCGGCTGGCCCGGTCAGCAGGTCATCCAGCAGCCGGGCAATGCCTGGCTGATTCAGATCATAGCCGTCCTGGCGCAGCGCCTCCTCTTCCAGCAGGTGCGCGTCAAGGATAAGCAGATGGTTGGCTTTCGCCAGCACCGCCGCATCACTGGAGAGATAGGCCAGCAGCGCGGCATGCGTCGTCACCAACACATCGGCTGTCGCCGCCGCGTCGCGGGCGCGTTTGTAGAAACAGTAGCCATGTCGGGCATAGTGGCAGCCCGACAGATCGTTCAGATATTCTGGCCCGGCGCGCACCATCTCCCAGGCCGCCTGCTCCTGGGGCATCAAAACCAGATCATCGCGGATACCGCTGGCGCTGTAATGCAGCCAGAGGGTCAGCTTCGCCAGGCCGCGCGTAATATCGGCAGGCAGGCGTCCGTTGCGCGGCAGGCGTCCCCCGCCAAACCAGCGATGCAGGCATAGATATTTCTCCGGCTCAACCAGAAACTCCACCCTGGGTGGCCGGGGCAGGTTGGCCTGGAGAGTCGGCAGCGTTTCTTGCATTAGCCGCCGACACGTCCCGGCATTGGCCGCCGCAATCACCAGCGGGCGGCGCTGCTCCTGCGCCCAGCAGATCGCGCTCAACAAGCTCGAAGACAGGCTTTCGGCATCCGGCTCGATCTCCAGCAGCAAGGGCCGTGTCGCCTCAAATGCGCCAGCCAGCGCCGCATCAAGAGCCGTCTGAGCGCGCGGAGGTTCATTTTTGGCGCGCTCATCAGGCGCAACCTCGGTCAATCCAGGGCTGGGAAGGGCTGAGGGCTGGTCGGAGGAAGCAGGGCTATTGGAGGCCACGCTGGCGGGGCGCGCGATGCCCAGCGCAAAAACCTGTGGGTTGAGTCCCAGCTTGGCGGCCCACTGCTCGCCAACCGACGCCCCACCTTTTGAGGTGGAACGCCCCGCGCCACGTGCGCGGCGCTCATCGGCAAAGAGCGAGAGCAGCGGCCAACTCAGGCGTCCGCTCAGCCTCGCCAGTTCCTCCAGCACCGACGACTCTAACTGCTCGATACGCGCCAGCAGCGCCAGCAAGACATCTTTCGCCAGCACCGCATCAGCCATTGCCCGATGAAAAACATCGCTTTGCACATCCAGCGCCTCGGCCACGCGCTCCAGCGTATAGCTGGGCAGAGCAGGCAGCAGGACAGTTGCCAACTCAAACGTATCAATCAGCGGATTTTCCTGAACCAATCCGCGCCGACGCAGAAAGGCCGCGTCAAACGGCACGCTATGCCCCACCAGTGGAGCCTTGCCAAGAAAGGCGCTCAGTGACGGCGCAACCGCCTCGAAACGTGGGGCATCTTGCAGGTCAGTCGCGGTGATGCCCGTCAGACGCTGCACGCGAAAGGGGATGGAGCGATTGGTGGCAACAAACGTCTGAAAACGCCCAAGAACCTCTGCGCCACGAAATTTAACGGCGGCGATCTCGATAATGTTGTCGGTTTCAGCTTGCAGCCCCGTCGTCTCCAGATCAATAGAGACACGGATGGGCGCGCCGCGCGGCATCGGCTTTTTCAGGCCAACCGCGCTCATTCCAGAGGGTTTCCCAGGCGTATTAGCGATGAGCGGACCCCGCATTCAGGCGCAGCAGCACGTCACGCGCGGCCCTGGCCGCACGCCCCCGATGGCTGATGCGATGTTTTTCTTCGGGGGAGAGTTCCGCAGTCGTAGAACCAAGCGCAGGCACCGAGAAAATGGGATCATAACCAAAGCCGTTTTCGCCGCGTGGACCATCGGTAATGACGCCTTCTACCACCCCTTCCACCGTCTCTTGCCATCCATCGGGCCGGGCAAGCGCAATCACACAGCGAAAACGCGCGGTGCGGTGTTCAGGAGACAGACCGGCGAGGCGCTGGAAAATCAGCCTGAAACGCTCAGGATAAGAGGTATCGGCAGTGGGCCAACGGGCCGAGCGCACGCCTGGCTCGCCTCCAAGGGCATCAATCTCCAGCCCGGAATCATCCGCCAGGGTCAGCAAACCGCTGGCCTGGCTGTAGGCCCGCGCCTTGAGCAGCGCGTTCTCGACAAAGGTCGCGCCAGTTTCCTCTACATCCAGATCAATCCCCTGCTCCTCCAGCGTAGTCAGGCGCAAGGGAAGCTCCGCAAAAATCTCTCGATATTCACGCAACTTGCCTGGATTCGTGGTTGCGAGAAGGAGAGTGGACACAAAGGCGCTCCTTAGCAGAAAGATAGATTTGCTCCACATTGTACCATAAGTCTCCTGAAGCGTCGAGACCTTGCTGAGCATACTTACGCTTGCTTAGCCTGAACCGCCCGCAGAGATTGACGTTCGCCCGGCCACTATGCTATAGTCCTGGCTGCAAACCTCAGAAATGGGCCGCGTTTGCAGCCAGCAGACGAAGGGAGGCGAGCTATGAAGATGCTGGCAGCCCGCTTCTATGCCCCGCTGGACGTGCGCCTCGAAGAAATAGAAGCCCCACACCCCGGACCCGGAGAAGCTCTGGTCAAAGTGGCCGCAGCCACCACCTGCGGCACCGATCTCAAAGCCTACCAGCGCGGCCATCCGGTCTTGATGAAAACCCTGCCCTCCCTCTTTGGGCACGAAGTCGCCGGAACGGTGGCTGAGGTTGGCGCGCAGGTGGAGCGATTCCAGCCTGGCATGCGGGTCGTCGTGGCAAACTCCGCGCCATGCAACCGCTGCTTCTTCTGTCAGCGAGGCCGCCAGAGCCTTTGCGAAGACCTGCTCTTGCTCAACGGCGCGTATGCCGACTATCTGCTGGTCCCCGCTCGCATTGTAGAACAGAACCTCTGGGAATTACCTCCCGATCTCCCGTTCACCAGCGCGGCCCTCGCCGAGCCGCTGGCCTGCGCGCTGCATGGCATCGAGGAGAGCAACATCCACCCTGGCGAGAGCGTCGCCATTATCGGCGGTGGCCCGCTGGGATTGCTCCTGCTGGCAGTGGCGAAAATGAAGGGCGCGCGTGTCATTCTCTGCGGACGTGGCAATGAACGGCTGGCCCTGGCCCGCGCCCTGGGGGCCGATGCCATCATTGATGCGCATCAGCTTCCAGACACCGCAGCCGAAGTGGCCGCCGTCCGCGCGCTCACCGATGGGCAGCGCGGCGCTGATGTCGTCATTGAAGCCGTCGGCGACCCCGCGCTCTGGGAGGCAGCCACACGGATGGTCAGACGCGGCGGGTTGGTCAACTTCTTTGGTGGCTGCGCCGCCGGAACGACCATCTCCCTGGCAACCCAGCCGCTGCACTACGACGAGATCACCCTCAAGGGCGTGTTTCACCATACCCCGCATTACTTCTCAACCGCCCTGCAATTGATCGCGCAGCGCCGGATTCCAGTTGAACAGCTTGTAAGCGGCGCATTTCCGCTGCGCCAATTAAACGAAGCATTTGGGCAACTATTACAGCATCGTGGCATTAAATATGCAATTCTGCCCGAAACCTGATTTTATCAGGTTAGTCGTTTTCCCTCTGTGAAAATCCTCTCTGTGGGCAGCAGGCTGCTGCCCACAACACTCCATCAAGGATGGCAGCAGATGAGCATGCTTGAGACCCGGCAAGGCAAGGCAAGCCAGTCAGTGAAATCGCGCCCATCCCCCAGGTACCCTGAGCGTCAGCGAATCTTTGTCTCTGGCAGCGCCGTCTTGCTCTCCGCTCTGGCTGCTATATGCCTGACACAGTTTGGGCTGATCTCATGCATCCGGTCACAGATCACCTCCACCCTGACAATGGCGCTGGTTGATGGCGCCATTGAGGACGCGCAGACCGGACAGCCGCTTAGCGATCTCCCCATTACGGCACGAATATCTAGCTTCCACACACAGACAACTACTGACGCGCAGGGACATTTTTCACTGCGCGCCCCCCATTCGAGCCAGTTGATAATCAGCGCACTCAATTACGACGCGCAGCCCATCACTCCTGGCCGGGCGCTGACCATCAAACTCGTGCCCGATCCCAGCGAGACCGCCCGGCGGTATATGAACGCCTTCATGCAGCAGAACGATAACCGACTCTGGAATATGACGCATCCCGATGCTCAGGCGCTCTGGGGTTCCGAGGCCGCCTTCGTCAGCTTCCTGACGCGCAAGTTCGGGTCATTACCACGCCTGTCCTACCATATCGGCCAGGCAAAAATCCTCGCCCCCTGGATCGATCCCGACACCACAGGGCTTTACAACATCGCGGCTGTACTGCCCGTCTCGCTGGTCCTCGGCGCGTCCAAAGGCATCCTGAGTTCGCCTTCAGAGCAAGCCGCGGTCAACTGCCTCTTCAACCATCTGGCGTTTGCCGAAGTGAAAAGCAGGGGCCTCTGGCGCGTGCTGCTGGCCGGGCCGCTCGACCAGGACGCGCCGATCCTGGCGCCAGCGAAAGCCATGTCTACAAGCGCCAGGGTTCCGATCCTGATGTACCACCACGTCTCAGCCAGGCCCACAAAAAATGCTCTGGACTTCGGCCTGACCGTCACAACGCCCGACTTCGCGGCTCAGATGAATTACCTGGCAAAGAACGACTACCATCCCATTACACTCACCGACATCTTCGACAGCCTCTACTATGGTCTGCCGCTGCCCAGGCAGCCTATCGTCATCAGCTTTGATGATGGCTACGAGGATACCTACACCGACGCCTTCCCCATCCTCCAGCAGCATCATTTTGTCGCTGAAATGAACATTATCACCGGCATGATTGGCGGGCGCTACCTGACCTGGGACCAGATTCGCCAGATGGCCGCAGCAGGTATGGAGATCGGCTCCCATACCATTCATCACATCAGCCTGGCCTCGGCGTCGCCCCAAACAGCCAGGACAGAACTGCTGGACTCCCAGGCCACATTGGAACAACAGCTTAGCGCCCCCATCCAGTTCTTCTGCTATCCCTCCGGCGAACCGTTCCATCACGGCAGCCTCGAACGACAGCAGTTCATTACCTCGCTGCTCCGCCAGGATGGCTATATCGGCGCGCTGCTTGACCCAGGGGCTGAGTCCGTCATGCAGAAGGCCCGGCATCCCTATGAGCTTCCGCGCATCCGGGTTGCTGGCGGCGAGACGCTCGATGGCTTCATCTACCTGCTCAAAATCCAGGGGGTCGGGCCGATACATGACGGGCCGGACGCATCATAACCAATTACAGCGCCGCCTTCCAGGCGACCAATCGGCGATCCACCTGGAAGGCGGCGTTACAGGACCAACGCTCCGGCTGTTATCAGCGGCTGCTGGCTGCCGCGCTGCTGCGCGATGCAGCCGCGCTCAGCGTCCCTGGAACAGGAGCCGTCCAGGTCATGGCTGCCGCGCCCCAGGTCAGGCCGCCGCCAAAGGCCGCGAAGACCACCTTCGCGCCCGGCCAGACCTTCCCTTGCTCAATCGCCTCGCACAGCGCAATGGGGATCGACGCCGCCGAGGTATTACCGTAGCGATCAATATTGAGAAAGACCTTTTCCGACGGCAGGCCCAGCCGCTTCGCCGTCGCCTCGATAATGCGCTGGTTCGCCTGATGCGGCAAAAACAGATCGATCTCGTCAGGCGTAATGCCCGCTTCGCCGATCACCTTATCCGTCGCGGAGTCCATCGCGCGGGTAGCAAACTTGAAGACCTCAGACCCGATCATCTTGATGCAGTGCCGCCCCTGACGGAGACTTTCTTCGGTAATCGGCTCGGCGCTGCCGCCAGTGGGGACATACAGCAGTTCGGGACGCGCGCCATCCGACCCAAGCGTGAAGGAGTGGAAGCCGCCAGGAGTATCGCTGGCGCTGACCACCGCCGCGCCCGCGCCGTCCCCAAAGAGGACACAGGTCGCGCGGTCGGTATAATCAACATACATCGAGAGCTTTTCCACGCCAATCACCAGCACATGTTTAGCCGCGCCGCTGCTGGTGAACTGCTGAGCAATCGAAAGGGCATAGAGAAACCCACTGCACGCCGCCTCAAGATCGAACGCTCCGCACTGCGCACCAAGCTGCGCCTGCACGATGCAGCCCACACTGGGGAAGTGATAATCCGGGCAGACCGTAGCGACGATAATCATGCCCAGGTCTTTGCCTTCGATCCCGGCTACCTTCAGCGCGTCGCGCGCGGCGGCCAGCCCCATCGTCGAGGCCGTCTCTTCTGGTCCGGCAATGCGCCGCTCTCGAATGCCCGTGCGCGAAACAATCCACTCATCCGAAGTCTCGACCATCTTCTCCAGGTCGGCATTGGAGAGGACTTTGGCAGGCACATACTTGCCCCAGCCGGTGATTGTACTATAACCGCTCATGTAGCTCCTTCCGTCTCTGAAAACGACACCTCCTGGCGAAATTGCAGCCTGGCATCGCTGTGTGTCGCTCCAATGACTTCTGTCGTAAAAATATGGACCATGCAGGAGGAAGCAGGCGCGCGCCCATCATTGGACCCGCTGTTGGAGAAAGAGAATGGATAAGAGCAGTACCACAGCATCGTGGCAAAAGAGAAGCGTATGCTATTTCCCCTGGCCCTTGTCTCAATTGTAACATAGCGAGACCGATAAAGCGAGCGCGGAAGGGAGCGATTTGCAGAGAAAGGGCGCCGCCACCTCAAAGAGCGTGGCAGCGCCCCCGGTTTTCCTACACATGAGCGCGCACAGCGGCAGCGCGCAGCGTCTCGAAATAGCGTATGGTCTCGGCCACCCCCTGGCCTGGCGTCGCGCGATCATGCGTGTCAATCAGCTTGCTGGCGATCACGACCCCATCGGCTATCTCGGTCAGCGCCGCCACATGCGCTGGCGTGGAGATGCCAAAGCCCACCGCCAGCGGCAAACGTATCTGCTCGCGCACCCGCGCCAGAAACTCCGGCAGATACGCCGACAGTTCGCCGCGCGCGCCGGTCACGCCGCTGAGGGAAACGCAATAGACAAAGCCGCTGTTCTGCCTGTGTACCGCCGCCGCCACCTGCGCCAGCCGTTCTGTCGTGCTGGTCGGCGTCACCAGAAAGATCAGGCACATCCCGGCGCGATTGGCCGAGCGCAGCAGCGGCTCAGCCTCTTCTGGCGGCAGATCAGGCACAATCAGGCCGGAGACGCCCGCCAGCGCCGCCGCTTCACAATAATGCTCCAGCCCGAACGCCAGAATCGGGTTATAGTAGCCCATCAGCACCAGCGGCGTGGCAACCTGGCGATGAATCCTTTCCGCCAGTTCCAGCGCCCCGGCGGGCGTCATGCTGCCCTGCAAGGCCACCTGCCCGGCGTGTTGAATCGTCGCGCCATCCGCCAGCGGATCAGAAAACGGTATCCCCAGTTCCAACACATCCGCGCCCGCGTGCGCCAGGCCCAGCGCCAGCGCCTCGCTGGTCGCCGCGTCAGGATAGCCAGCCATCACATAGGGGAGCAGGCAGATGCGCCCCTCAGCGTTTGCTTGCTCAAACGTGCGATCAATCGCAGCCGCCAGCCTCAGCCCGCTCGATGCAGGCAGATCAGCGCCAGCAGCAGCATCAGGCGCATTGAGTTTCTCATCCGGCATCATCTCTCTCCTTCCAGATTGAGGCGCAGCTACAAGGTCACGCCCAGCGCGCCCGCCACCGTACCCATATCTTTGTCGCCGCGCCCGGACAGATTGATGAGCATCATCTCGCCAGCGCGCAGCCGACCCTCTTCAGCCATCTGGAGCGCGTAGGCAATCGCGTGCGCCGACTCCAGCGCCGGGATAATCCCTTCCGTCTGGCTCAAGACCTGCAAGCCGCGCAAGGCCGCCGCGTCATCTACAGCAACATACACCGCCCGGCCCGTTTCCTTCAGATAGCTATGCTCCGGGCCAACGCCTGGATAATCCAGTCCGGCGGAAATGCTGTGCGTCGTCGCCACCTGCCCGGCGTCGTCCTGCAACAGATAGCTCATCGCGCCATGCAGCACACCCACGCGCCCGCCAACCAGCGTCGCCGCGTGTTCGCCAAGGGCCGCGCCCTTGCCGCCCGCCTCCACGCCGATCAACTGCACTGCCGGATCGCCTGCGAACGGATAAAACAGGCCAATCGCGTTGCTGCCGCCGCCCACGCAGGCCAGTGCATAAGTAGGCAGGCGGCCTTCGGCGGCCAGGATTTGCTCGCGCGCCTCCGCGCCAATCACCGACTGGAAATCGCGTACCAGGCGCGGATAGGGATGCGGGCCAACCACCGAGCCGATCAGATAATGCGTCGTCTCGACGTTCGTCACCCAATCACGAATCGCCTCATTGATCGCATCTTTGAGCGTCTTGCTGCCGGAGATCACCGGGCGCACCTCCGCGCCCAGCAGCTTCATGCGGAAGACATTCAGCGATTGGCGGTGGATATCCTCCTCGCCCATATAGACAATACACTCCAGCCCCAGCATGGCGCAGACCGTCGCCGTCGCCACGCCATGCTGCCCCGCGCCCGTTTCGGCGATGATGCGCCGCTTGCCCATGCGCTGCGCCAGCAAGCCCTGCCCCAGCGCGTTATTAATCTTATGCGCGCCGGTATGCGCCAGATCTTCGCGCTTCAGATAAACCGGAATGCCCAGCCTCGCCGCGAGCCGTTCGGCGCGATAGAGCGGCGTGGGCCGCCCTACATACGTTTTCATCAGCCCCGCAATCTGCTGGTGAAAGCGCGGATCGGCCTGCATCTCCACATACGCCTGCTCCAGTTCGCCAAGCGCGTGCATCAGACTTTCCGGCACATAGCGCCCGCCAAACGGCCCGAAGCGCCCGCGCGCATCGGGATAGACGCCATGTTGATAGGCAAGCGGTGTGGCTGTTTGTTCAGAATTGATCGTTTGCATTGGCCCGCGACCTCCTTGTAAATATCAATTTCATTGCCCTACAATGCGGCTATAGGAAGTTGTTCAGCCCTTTCGCCTGGATCACCCTTCATCGGATGATCGTCTCGCTCATTATTTGCCCCTCCCACTAATTATCGGGGTTGCCGCTCGTACCGCCGCCATCCCTGGCAACGAACGCCCACTTGTAGCGCCGCCTTCCAGGCGGCTCAACGCTGCGCCAGAGCGAGCCTTCCCCCTCCAGGCCAGCGGACCAGCAGGCCAACGCTGGCCGCCGCGCCGGCGGCGCTACGGGCTGGCCGCCTGGAAGGCGGCGCTACAAGTGGCAACCCCAATAGTTGGTGGAACCTATTTGCCCCCTTCTCTAGAAATCCAGCAATCGGAGGGACTACAATGTATTCTTGAGACAATATTAAAGAGCCAGGAGGAGAGGTATGCAATTGACTTCTCAGATTCGCTGCCCCCAGTGCCATTTCGCGCAAGAAGAAACGATGCCTCTTGACGCCTGCCAGATCGTGTATCAATGTTCCGCCTGCGGCCATCTCCTTCGCCCCAAACCGGGCGATTGCTGTGTCTTCTGTTCCTATGGCAGCAGCCCATGCCCGCCCAAACAGCAGGAACAGTCAGCAAATCCGGCAACTTCTTGATAACGCGCCCTCATTTCACCGGGCCAGCGCCGGATGCGTGGCATCCAGAACCGCTGAAGTGAAGGTTCCGCCCGCATACGTTCGCAATAGCTCCAGCAGATCAGCGAGCGCCGCCTGCACATCGCTGCGCGCCTCCACGTGATGTCCCTCAACCGTTATCAGCGCCCGCGTCGTATCCGCCTGCGCCGCGCTTAGCTCACTCTGCCGCCAGCACCAGCGCCGCGCAATCACCAGCTTTGTCTCATCCGAAAAGACCACCTCGCCCGGCTCTGGATGATCTTCCTCGTTCTCGCCCAGCGTCCTATAACGCTCCGAGCCATCGGCGTAATGCACCGTCCCCCGCAGCGCCCGCGTATCGAAGACTGCAACGGGCAGCGCGTAGCGAATGCTGACCAGATTCCCCAGGTCTACCAGCGTATTGATGCTGGGAATATCGCCTTTCTTGGTCAATCGCCGCAGCAACGCCTCGGCGGCGCTGCGATACTGCGTCGGGTCCAGCCCAAAGCCGCGAAACGCGCCGCGCCACGCCGAAAGCTGCGGAATCTGGCTGAGCGGCGTCTCGCCAACGCGCCGCAAAACGGCCTGCTGCTCGGCCAGAAACGCCTCGCGCAGCGCGTCAGGCGTCGGGCCATTGATCATCCCTTCGGCCAGGATCACGCCGCCCACCACGTTGGGGTAGCGCGCCAGAATGTCAGGATGATAGCGAAAGGTGGTCATTGAGGCTGATTGCTCCTTTACGAAAATCCGCAAAGCGTTCGATAACCTCTACAATCGCAAACGTCAGCATCTAGGATGTCCTCGCCCGCATCTGCTGCTTGAAGGCCGCCAATGAGTCTTTCTGGCGCGATGGCGGGATCGGACGCCCGCGCCTTGCCAGCCTGGCTTGATCGGCGAAGCGGGCAATCTTACTCAAGTCTTTCTGGCCGTTCGTCTCCACGCCGCTGCTCACATCCACGCCCCAGGGCTGCGCCGCCTCCACCGCCTCGCGCACGTTTTCGGGTGTCAAGCCTCCGGCCAGCAAGGTCGGATAGCGCCGGGCCATCTCCCGCGCCAGCGACCAGTTGCCCACCGCACCGGTCCCGCCCCACATCCCATCTATTTTAGTATCCAGCAGAAAAGCCAGCACACCGGGGCGATACGCCTCCAGCGCGTCGAGGTCTTTGGGCCGCTGCGGGCGCACCGCCTTCATCACCGGAACCTCAATCGCCCGGCAGACTTCTGGCGACTCGTCGCCGCTCAGTTGGACCATATCCAGCCCCACCTCGCGGGCCAGCGTGTTGATCGTTTCCGGCGGCTCGTTCACAAACACGCCCACCGTTTTCGGCGCGTACATCCCCATGTCGGCGCGCATGCGCGCCGCGCGGGTGATCGATGCGGCCTCTTCTGGCGTCACGCAGCGGGGGCTTGGCGGATAAAAGACCAGCCCGATATAGTGCGCGCCACTATCGAGGGCAGCGCGCGCCTGCTCATCGCTGCGCAGCCCACAGATTTTGATGCGCAGCGACGAAAGTTCGCGCACCTTCTCAAGCGGATCGCTGGCCGTTACCAGCGCCTCACCGATCAACACAGCCTGCGCGCCCATCAGCGCCGCCGATTGCACGTCCGAGCCGGTATGCAGCCCGCTCTCGCTGACCACCACGCGATCTTTGGGGATCAGCCTGCCCAGGCGGCGCGTCGTCTCAGTGTCCACATGAAAATCGCGCAGGTCGCGGTTATTGATGCCGATGATCTCCGCCCCGCTGGCAACGGCTCGTTTTGTCTCCTCTTCGTCATGGACCTCAACCAGACAGCGCATGCCCAACTGGCGCGCCAGACCCAGCAGCAGCGCCAGGTCCGCGTCATCCAGAATGGCGCAGATCAGCAAGACCGCATCGGCCCCAGAGGCGCGCGCCTGATAGACCTGATAGGGGTCAACGATAAAATCTTTGCGCAGCGTCGGCAGCGCCACTGCCGCGCGCACCGCCGCCAGATACTCCAGCGACCCCTGGAAGAAATGTCGCTCCGTCAGCACAGAGATGGCCGAAGCGCCGCCCGCCTCATACGTGCGCGCCAGAGCCACCGGATCAAAATCCGCGACCAGCACACCCTTAGAAGGCGACGCTTTCTTCACCTCAGCAATCAGCTTCGCCTCGTGCTGGGTCGTCATCACCGACGCGCCCTGGAGCGCGCCCAAAAAATCGCGCGGCTGCGGCGCTGCCTCGGCCCGACGGCGCATCTCCTCCAGCGACACGCGCTGCTTCTCTTCTTCGAGATCAGCGCGCACCCGCGCCACAATGGTATCGAGAATAGTTCCCATAGTTTCCCCGCTCAGGCTATCTGGCTCAGCGCGGCCACCGCCGCCAGCGTCTCTGTCGCCCGGCCAGCGCGCAGCGTCTCCTGCGCCAGCTTCACGCCCTCGGCCAATGTACTCACGCGCTCGCAGGCCAGCAGCGCCGCGCCAGCGTTGAGGCCGACCATATCGGCGTGCGCGTCGTTGAGCTTCCCCGCCAGCGTATCGCGCAGCAGATCGGCGTTAAAGGCCGCGTCGCCGCCGCGCACAGCATCGCGGCTCTGGCGCGTCAGGCCAACGTCTTCAGGCGTCACGCGATACTCGCGCAGATCACCCTGGCTGCCCAGGACTTCGCAGATCAGCGTCGGCGCGCCCAGCGACAATTCATCCATCCCATCCTCGCCATAGACCACCAGCGCGCGCTTGCAGCCCAGGCGCAGCAGCGCCTCGCCCATCTTACGCGCCAGGCTCGCCTCTGGCACGCCCAGCACCTGATAGGCAGCGCCCGCCGGATTCGTCAGCGGCCCCAGAATGTTAAAGACGGTGCGAATCCCAATCTCGCGCCGCGTCGGGCCGACGTGCTTCATCGCCGGATGATAGGCGGGCGCGAACATAAAGCCAAAGCCTGCTTCAGCCACGCAGCGCGCCACCTGCTCTGGCTTGAGATCGATCTTCACCCCCAGCGCCTCCAGCACATCGGCGCTGCCGCAGCGGCTGGTGGCCGCGCGATTGCCATGCTTGGCAACCGGCTGCCCACAGGCCGCCACCACCAGCGCCGCCGTTGTCGAAACGTTAAACGTACCCGCGCCGTCGCCGCCGGTCCCGCAGGTATCCATCGGCGACATGCCCGCCGGAATAGGCACATGCAGGGCTTTTTCGCGCATCACCCGCGCCAGCCCGGCTATCTCCTCAACCGTCTCTCCCTTCAGGCGCAAGGCCATCAGAAATGCCCCAAGCTGCGAGGGCGTCGCCTCGCCCGTCATAATCTCTTCCATCACCGCGACAGCCTCTTGCTCCGAGAGCGACTGGCCCGCCGCAACATGCGCAATAGCCTCTTTAATCATGGTCCTGCCTCCTCTTCAGACATTCAGACGCCTGCATACGCCCGCGCATGCACTTGCGCCAGAAAATTGCGCAGCAGGTCTTTCCCCTGGCTCGTCAGGATGGATTCTGGATGAAACTGCAACCCCTCTACCGGATATTCTCGATGGCGCAAGGCCATAATGAGCTTATCGTCCGTCTCGGCAGTGATCTCCAACTCGGCAGGCAGTGTGGCACGCTCAACAATCAGGCTATGATAGCGCACCGCCTCGAACGGCTGCGGCAGACCTGCCAGCACACCCTGCCCCTGATGCGTGATGCGCGAGAGTTTCCCATGCATGGGAACTGGCGCGCGAATCACGCGCCCGCCATACACCTGCCCGATGCACTGATGCCCCAGGCACACGCCCAGGAGGGGCGTTGTCGGCCCAAACGTGCGGATGACTTCGTTGCAGATGCCCGCTTCGTTGGGTGTGCAGGGTCCGGGCGAGATGACGATGCCTGCCGGGGCCAGCGCCGCAATCTCTTCCAGCGTGATCTGATCGTTGCGCCGCACGATCACTTCAGCGCCTAACCCCCAAAGATACTGATACAGGTTATAGGTGAAACTGTCATAGTTATCGAGCAGCAGCAGCATACATATCTCCTCGCTCCAGGGCTTCAGCCTGCTCCAGCGCCCGCAAGAGCGCCTCCGCCTTATGACACGTCTCTTCGTATTCTTTGGCCGGAATAGAATCGGCGACAATGCCCGCGCCCGACTGCCCGTAAGCCACGCCATCCTTGAGCACCAGCGTGCGCAGCCCAATCGCCATATCCAGATTGCCGCTGTGGCTGAAATAGCCAACCGCGCCGCCATAGACGCCGCGCCGCTCGCCCTCCAGTTCGGCGATAATCTCCATTGCCCGCACCTTTGGCGCGCCAGAGAGCGTCCCCGCCGGGAAGGCGGCGCGCAGCGCGTCATAGGGCGAAAGATCAGTGCGCAGCCACCCGGTCACATGCGACATCAGGTGCATCACATGGGAATAACGCTCCACCTTCATAAACTCCGTGACGCGCACGCTTCCGGGCGCGGCGACGCGGCCCACATCGTTGCGTCCCAGGTCCACCAGCATCAGATGCTCGGCGCGCTCTTTTTCATCGGCGCGCAACTCTTGCTCCAGCGCCAGATCAGCTTCCGCGTCTTTGCCACGCGGGCGCGTGCCCGCCAGGGGTCGTATGATGACTTCGCCATCTTCGACGCGCACCAGTAACTCTGGCGAAGCTCCCACTACCGTTAGCTCGCCCAGGTCGAGATAGTAGAGATAGGGCGAAGGATTGATCGAGCGCAGCGCGCGATACACGCTGAACGGATGGGTCTGCGCCGGGCGCGCAAAGCGCTGCGACAGCACCACCTGAAAGATGTCGCCCGCCTGGATATACTCCCTGGCGCGCTCGACCATCGCCTCAAAGCGATCCCGCGAGGTGAGAAATGGAGCACTGGCGGTTGAAGCCGCGCCCTCCCCAGCGGAGAATGAATTCGCCGAGGGGGACGACTCGCGCAAGCGTTTGAGCAGGCAGGTGATCGCCTCCACGGCGCGCTGATAGTTCGCCTCAAGCGCATCATCCAGGCGCACATGGGTGATGATGCGCAGGCTGCGCCGCAGGTGATCGAAGACCAGCATCGTCTCGGTAAAGCAAAAGACCGCTTCCGGCAGACCCAGCGGATCGTCCTCCGGCACCGGCAGGCGCTCAAAGCGGGCAGCCGTCTCATAGCCCAGGTAGCCAACCGCGCCGCCATGAAAGCGCGGCATCCCCGGCAGCTTCACCAGCCGCGAGCGTCGCAGTTCAGCTTCGATCAGCCGCAGCGGGTCGTCGCAGGGCACTGTTTCGCAGGTTCCGGCTTTGGGGCCGCTGCGCCAGGTGAGCGCGGCAGAGCGCCCGCGCACCGTCATCACCAGATACGGGTCCAGGCCGACAAAGGAGTAGCGCGCGATGCGCTCGCCGCCCTCCACGCTTTCCAGCAAAAAGGTATAGGGGCCGCCCGCCAGCTTGAGATAGACCGAGACGGGCGTCTCCACATCGGCAAATACCTCGCAGGAAACCGGCAGCAGATTTCCCGCGCCCGGCTCACCCGCGCGGGCGGCGTCGCGCAAGCGCCGCGCTTCTTCCAATGTCGGCTGATACATACACTCGCTCCACTTCTTGTTTAAGAACGCAGGCCCATTCTGGACATAGCTGTTCGCAGCGTCGCCTGGGCCAGCGGGCGCACGCGCGCCGCGCCTTCACCCAGAATCGCCTGTACCCGCGCCGGTTCAGCCATCAGCGCGTAATAACGCTGCTGGATTGGCTCCAGTTCAGCAACCAGCGCCTCGGCCACCTCGGCCTTCAACTCCCTGTAACCCTTGCCCTCGAAATGCGCCTCAATCGCCGCCCGTGTCTGCCCGCTCAGCAGTTCGTAGATCGTGAGCAGGTTATAGACACCTGGCCGCGACTCATCGAAGCGAATCGAGCGTTCCGAATCCGTCGTCGCGCGCGCCAGCTTCTTGCGAATGACATCCGGCAGATCGAACAGCGCAACGCGTGAGAACTCATTTGGCGCGCTCTTACTCATCTTCTCGGTTGGATCGTCCAGCGCCATGATGCGCGCGCCCACCTCTCGAATCAGCGGCTGCGGCACCGTAAACGTCGGCCCGAAAAGGTAGTTAAAGCGCTCGGCAATGTCGCGTGTCAGTTCTACATGCTGGCGCTGGTCATCGCCCACCGGCACCGCATCCGTCTGATAGAGCAAGATGTCGGCGGCCATCAGCACTGGATAGGTGTAGAGGCCAGTGCTTGCCTGTTCTTTATGCTCGCCCGCCTTCGACTTAAACTGCGTCATGCGGTTCAGCCAGCCGGTTGGCGTCACGCAGCTCAGCATCCAGGCCAGTTCGGCATGCTCGTGCAGATGCGATTGCACAAAGAGCGCACACTTGTTGGGGTCCAGCCCACAGGCGAGATAGAGCGCCGCCAACTGTGTCGTAAGCCCACGCAGTTCCGCCGCGCGCTCCTCCGGCTCAACAGTCAGCGCGTGCAGGTCCACAATGCAGAAGATGTTGTCATACTCATCCAGTGAGGCCACCCAGTTGCGAATGGCCCCCAGGTAATTGCCGATGTGCAGGTTTCCTGATGGTTGGATACCCGAAAAAACCCGTTGCTTCCGCTCAGCCATATCGTTGCTTCACCTCCTCAACCTCTGGTTTCGCAGACAATCGTGAAACCAGAACTAAAACAAAAAGCCTCTCATCCCCAACGGGACGAGAGGCTGAATCAACAGAGCCTTCGTGGTGCCACCCCACTTCGAGCAATGCCCCCGGCTTGTGGCGCGGCTGCACTGCTCCTCATTTCGGGTACGAACTGGCAGACCTGCCGCGCAGTTGATACCCTGCCACGATAACGGTTGGCTCTTCCGGCGAGTTCCTACTGGCGGGGCGTGCGCCCGGCGCGTTTGGTTCGCGGCTCCCAGGACCATTCAACGCTGCGCCAGCATCGGCTCTCACCTGGCCCGACTCTCTGTTCTGCGCGCTATCGCTTACTTTTCCTGTTCGACACCATGTTCTCTTCAACAATGACTGAAGAGAGTATAACCTGGACTCGCCCTAAAGTCAAGCCCAGGTTCGATGACGACAAGCGGCACGCAGAAAAGAGGAGCGATGCCAACACATCAAAACGCTGGAATGATACTGAATCCCTGAATGGTTCGTTATGATGGTAGGGCGCTGCGGTAGAGTTTAGAACATCACCGAGGCAGAATATGAAACCTGCACAATATCTTGTGACGGGTGGCGCGGGCTTTATCGGTTCCCATCTTGCTCAGGCGCTGGTGAAGCAGGGAAAAGCTGTGCGTATTTTTGATGACTTCTCAACCGGCAAGGAAGGCAATATTACTCCTCTTGAGCGGCAGGCCGAGATCGTACAGGGCGATCTGCGCGATTTTGCCGCCGTGCGCGCCGCTGTTGAAGGGGTCGAGGTCGTATTTCACCAGGCGGCCCTTGCCTCGGTCCCGCGCTCTATCGCTGATCCACGTACCACCCTGGAAGTGAACGTCACTGGGACACAACATGTCTTGCTGGCGGCGCGTGATGCCAGAGTGCGGCGGGTCGTCTATGCCAGCTCTTCCTCAGTCTACGGGAACACCCCGACGTTACCCAAACGGGAAACGATGCCTCCATCGCCCATGTCTCCCTATGCCCTGCATAAGCTCACCGGGGAGCATCTCTGTCGCTTGTTCACCCAGGTGTATGGTCTGGAAACGGTGGCCTTGCGCTATTTTAATGTCTTCGGCCCGCGACAAGACCCGACTTCACAATATGCTGCTGTGATCCCGCGCTTTTTGCAAGCCTTGCTTGCCGGACAGACGCCCATTGTCTTTGGTGACGGCGAGCAGACCCGCGACTTCACCTATATCGCTAATGTCGTTGAGGCTAATTTGCTCGCTGCTGAAGCGACTGAAGCAGCAGGCCAGGCAATCAATATCGGCTGTGGGGAGCAGATTTCGTTGAATAAGCTACTACGCCTGGCCGGGGCGCTCCTGGGACAGACTGTCGAGGCCGAGTATCAGGAGGCCCGCGCCGGGGATGTCCATGATAGCCTGGCAGACATTCAGTTAGCTCAACACCTGCTGGGCTATGAACCAACGGTCCGATTCGCTGATGGATTGGCGCGCACGCTGGAAGCGCTCAGCAGCGCCCGCTGAAGTTCCTACTTCCGGCAAGAAGTATGGATGAATGGAGTATCTTATTGATCAGCCTGCTCACCCGGATAGAGCAACGACACGCAGTTGTCGGCGTCATTGGCCTGGGGTATGTTGGCCTGCCTTTAGCGACTGGCCTTGCACAAGCGGGCTTTCAGGTCATTGGTTTTGATATTGACCAGCATCGTGTCGCCGCGCTCAACCAGGGTATCTGCCATATTGCCGATGTGAATGGCGCGTTGCTTCAGGAGTTGGTCAGAGCGGGCAAGTTCTCGGCAACGAGTGATTTTGGGCGGCTCGCCGAGGTAGATACAGTCAGTATTTGCGTACCAACGCCCCTCCGAAAGACAAGAGACCCCGACATCTCCTCTGTGATGAGCGCCGCAGAACACATCGCACGAACACTTCATCCTGGTCAACTGATCGTGCTAGAAAGCACCACCTATCCAGGGACAACCGAAGAACTCCTGCTGCCGATGTTGGAAAAAACAGGACTTTCCGTGGGGCATGATTTCTTTCTGGCATTCTCGCCAGAGCGCATCGATCCCGGTAATCCCCACTTTAACCTCCGCAATACCCCGAAGGTGATCGGTGGAGTAACCGAGCAATGCACTCGACTCGCCAGCGCCTTGTATAGCACAATCGTAGAGAGCATCGTTCCTGTCAGTTCGCCGAAAGCGGCTGAGTTGGTGAAGCTGCTTGAAAATACATTTCGGGCTGTGAATATCGGGATGGTCAACGAACTGGCGCAAATGGCAAATATCCTGGGCGTTGATGTGTGGGAGATTATTCAGGCGGCGGCAACGAAACCATTTGGTTTTTTGCCCTTCTATCCAGGTCCAGGGCTAGGCGGCCATTGTATCCCCATCGATCCGCACTACCTCGCGTGGAAGCTGCGATCATTGAACTATCGAGCGCGCTTCATTGAACTGGCGAGTGAGGTAAACGCTGAAATGCCTCGCTTCGTCGTGGAGCAGATCACCCTGGCGCTCAACGAACACGGGAAATGTCTGAATGGCGCGCGCCTGCTCATCCTTGGGGTTGCTTATAAACGCGATGTCAGCGATGTGCGTGAGTCACCCGCGCTGGATATTATAGAATTGCTGCAAGACCGACATGCAGCCGTGATCTACTCGGACCCGTATGTGCCTGAACTGCGCCTGGGCGACCATACGCTCTCGACAGAGCCGTTGACTGACGAGCTATTGACCTCTGTTGATGGGGTCGTCATTGTCACAGACCACAGTACTATTGATTATGAACGTGTCGTGCGCTCGGCCTCGCTTGTTGTAGATACACGTAATGCCACTGGTCATCTCTCGGTTGATAGTCATGTCTGGAGGCTGGTGCGGCCTGGCAAAGTTGCTCTTCACGCTTAGGAATCAGCACAGCCCTGGTTTTGGCATACACGGCAGGTACGAAAAAGGGATGTGTTACAAAGGAGATATTCAATGCCTGGAAGAAGGGATGATGCTGCGTATCCTTTTGGCCCTATTTCACCACCTGGACACACCAGATCGTCTGAGGATTTCCCGGCAGTGGACCCCCGGAGTAAAATAAGCGCAGGCACGCGGAAGCAAGAGCCGAAGGGAAAGCGCCCCAGGAGAAAACAGCGGCTTCCTAATTTTGGGGGAGGCTTTCGCGGGTACCTGTTAAGGGCAACAGGTCTGGGTGGAATCTTTAGATCTACCCGGCAGGGGCTTTCGCCCAAAGTTATCTCGAAGTTGAGACACCGGGCAATCCTCCTGGCAATCCTGACATTGATTCTTCTTGGTACGCTCTCCGGCGCCATAGACGCAGCGATGCGTGTCTCTCGCGCACGCGCTGAGGCAAACGATGCAGCGCTGCACTTGCATCGCATCGAGGCGCTGATGCCGTCACAGGGCAATCTAGGGGAGTTGTTGGACCCGGCTATCCTTCAGCAGCTTCAGCAAGAAATGACCGCCGCTCAGCATGACTTTACGCTCCTGCACAGCGATCTTGAAGAGCCTGCTGGCAGTTTTTTCATTGCTGCGCATCTGCCGATAACGAACACCACCATTGCTTCCTTGGGCGCATTGGTAGATGCCGCCAATCAGGCTTGTTTTGCTGGTCTTGATCTGGTTAAGAGTCTCCAGATGCTTAATGGCGTCCTGAAGGCAGGGTTATTTGCTAGCAGTTCACCCCCAGCGCAGACGGGAACACCGCCGCCATCGTTAAATGCTCACTTGCTGGAGCAACTTCAGCAGAACCTCGAAGACGCTTTCCATCATCTCAACAGCGCGGTGCTGTATGCGCAGCATGCTGACTTATCTGCTATACCTGCGGGGCTGCTCAAGCCCCAGCAAGTCAATCAAGTACGCCAGCTACTGACTATCTGGCCCAGCATCCAAACGAAATTTGCTGAGGTGGAAGCCTGGTTGAGCGTGGCCCCCAGCCTGCTCGGAGTCACCACCCCGGAGAGCTTCTTGCTAGAACTCATGGATCGCAGCGAACTACGCTCAACCGGTGGATTTATCGGCAATTACGGTGTGATGACCATCAAGAATGGGCAGGTGCAACCCTTTACGCTCAGTGATACCTATCTTCTCGATCTTCCCTATGTACAAAAGCATGATAGTAATCACCCAGCTATTTATCCCTGGTGGCCCTTTTGCTGCTTCGGACTACGCGATTCTAATATCTCGGCCAATTTTCCAACTGCCGCGCAAACAGGGATGCGCATGCTCAAGCTGGAGGGCGGGCCTGCCGTACAAGGAGTCATCGCTTTTACTCCGCCAGCCATCGCGCGCGTGATTAAAATCATTGGGCCAATCGTCGTGCCTGATTATCATGAGACCGTCACCGACCAGAACTTGGAGCGGCTCATTCATTATTACCAGCAGACCAAAAAAAATGACCCTCTAACGAATTTACCGCCAAGCGATCAAATCAGTTCCCCGCGCAAACGCTTCACCGCTCTATTGGCGCGCGCCTTTTTAGAAAAGCTGCATGGCCTGCCAACAAGCAAACTCGTTGACATAGCCAGAGCAGCCATCACCAGTCTGGAGACGAAGGACATTCAGGTCTATCTAAGCGATAAAAATGCTGAGGCGCTGCTGGCTCAACACAAGTTCGATGGGACGATTACCCAAGGGCCTGGAGATGGCGTCACCATCATTGACTCCAATGTGGGGGTAAACAAGGGGAGTCAGTTTACTGTCGTCAGTTATACTGATAACGTGACTCTGGACGCCCAGGGGACGGCAACGCACAACCTCACCATCACCTACAACTACAAAGTGACAGACCCCAAGACGCTCTTTGGGCAAGATCGTTATTTGACCTACCTGCGCGTCTACGCGCCCGCTAACGCGAAACTGAAGAGCTTGAAAGGGCTGAACGGTGGCTCGAACCAAATCAATCACAGTGATGAGCCTGGTCGCCAGATGTGGGGAGGATACGTGAACGTGCAAGACGGCAAACGCTATTCGCTGCATCTGATCTGGTCGGTACCAAACGCCGCAACAGCAGACGCTTCTGCTCATTGGCATTACCAGCTTATTTTCCAACATCAGTCGGGGTCCAACCAGCAATTGACGCTGACTGTTACAGCGCCAGGAGCGCGAGCGCCCATTCTGACGTATAAGGGGACCATTGATAAGGATAAGACGTACAACATCACTTATGCGTTATGAGCCGATCCCTGGCATGCGTTCCCAGGCGCCGCTCGCCAGCGCAGACGTTTTGGAAAACCTCCAGTAAGCGCGCATAATGGCGCTCCGGCGCGTACTCGTTGAGCGCGCGCTGCTGCCCCGCGCGCTCCAGGCTCGCGCGCAGCAGCGGATCATCAATGACCTGGCGCAGCGAGTGGCGCAGCGCCTCTGCATCACCTGGCGGGATAAGCAATCCGCAGCCATGCTCAAGCTGCTCGCTGATACCACCCAGGTCACTCCCAATCACCGCCTTGCCATATGCCAGGCTCTCATAGACGCTCATCGGGGCATTATCATGACAGGTAGAGGGCGCAACAACGCACAACGCTCCTGCAATGAGTGAAGAGAGTGCTTCACCTTGCACAAAGCCTGTAAAGCGCACACCTGTTTCTCCGAGAGACAACGCCAACTCTTCCATACGCAGGCGATAATCATTGCTGCTCTCGCCTGCGATCACTAGATCAACATCGCGCTCAAGTCCAGCATATGCTCGGAGCGTAATAGCAACGCCTTTATCGGACGAAACACGCCCGAACTGGAGGATATAGGGCCGTTTCCCCACTCCATTGCTTATCTGGTGATCTCCGGCACTTGCTTGGCCTGGACGCGCATCGAGCAGCGCCTGATCGACAAAGCTAGGGATGTGAACGATGCGTCCACGCGCAGGCTTGAAATACTGCTCCATCTGGCTCACCATAAAGCGTGAAGGGGCGATGAAGGCGTCCACTTTCTTGTAAATGCCCAGTGCATTGTGAGCCATCATCGCAACCACCCTGGCGCCTGTGACCATCGCCGACCCCTGAAGACAGCGATGGCGCAGCGCGTGATGATAGCCGCCCAGGCAATCCTGGCAGACTTTCCCGTCGCGCATGAACACATACGCGGGGCAGAGGAGGTTGAAATCGGAGAGGCGCATCACCACAGGAATCCCATGCGCATAGGCGGCATCAATGATACTTGGCGAGAGAACATTGACCATACTCAGCAGATAGACCAGATCGATCTGCTGCTCAACAATTGCGCGATGAGCCGCCTCACGCGCAGCAGGATAGTACGTTGCTCGCGCCACCAGGCCCGCCTGCTTACGCAGAGTCAACCTGTCTTTGTATTGCTGGAAGAAGACGCTTTCAGCATCAACCGGGGGCGGAACAAAATAGCGCCGGTAGGGGGTATCAACTGTCTGGCTATAATTGGCGGCGAGAGGAACTACTGCATGACCATGCTTTTCTAGCAGACCCGTAATGGCAAAAAGATAGCGTTCTGGCCCTGTTGAAGGGAAATAGCGATTGTTACAGATCAAAATATTCATAAGCCTGAGCGTCCTCTCATGGCTCGCGCTTCAGCGGCCATGCGATACAGAGCTTCATAGCGTTGGATCATAGTGCTGCTTGAGAAATGGTTCATCACGTGCGCGCGTGCAGCGTGCCCGAACGCAGCAGCCAGATCGGGACGCTCCAGCAGGGCGCCGATGCGCTCAGCCAGGGCGGGAGCGTCCCCCATCGGGGTCAGGAAGCCGGTTTTCTCATCCAGAACGATCTCCACCGTTCCCCCAACCGGCGTTGAGATCAACGGCAGCCCCCACGCGCCAGCCTCCAGCAAAACATTGGGCATCCCCTCAAAGCGCGAGCAGAGGACAAACACATCAAACGCAGGCAGGACCAGATCGCTGTGAGCGACCTCGCCAGTGAACAGCACCTTCTCACTGATTCCCAATGTGGCCGCCAATGCCTCTAACGGCGCGCGCTCGCTGCCATTGCCAACCAGGACAAAGCGGGCATCAGGAAAGCGCGCACAAACTGCCCTGGCAGCATGTAACAACATCTGGAGATTCTTAGCTGGTTCAAGCCGGGCTACGGTCCCAATCAGCGGCGCATGCGGAGGAACACCGAGCGCAGCGCGCGCGGCCTCGCGGGTGGCTGGAGAAAGGCGCGCCGTATCAGGAATATCAACGCCATTTGCAATGACCATCAGACGTTTTTCAGGAAAGCGCCGCTGGACAAGGTAGTCGCGCAGGGCCAGCGCATTGACCGCCATGTAGTCCATTCGCCGCCAGAACAGGTGATCGAGCATCAGGCGGTACTTCCCAGCAGGAGCCTTATCATAAAACAGGTTGACGGTTGAGCCAATCACGGCGAGATGGGGTATTTGCCAGGCAGCCAGCATTGCTACCAGACTAGAAAGCCAGTGCATCGCGTGTACAACGTCAATGCGCTCTTTGCGCACATAATGCGCGAGGCGCCATACGGGCGAGGGATCAAAGCGGCCATGACGTGTAAAGGGCACGATCTCGACGCCCAACGAGTGCAGATCAGCTTCGAGCGCCCCACCTGGCCGCAAAACGCCAACAACAAGCTGCATCTGATCCCGATTCAGCATCCGCGCCATGCGCACAAAGCGCCGCTCAGCGCCGCCCATGTCTAGCTGCTCCATAAGATACAGGATGCGCAGGGGTCTCGCAGCAGCCGGAGGGTTAGCAAGCGCCTGTTCCAGCGCTCCGTCGCTCTGCCCCATGCTAACGCATCCCCCTCTCTCCACCAGACGCTGCCAGTGATGGGCGACTCTTGAGCGGCCAGAACGCTGAGTGATCGGCTCCATCAAGATACAGACGACACCACAACTCAAAGCAGAGCCACGCCCAGATGCGCCGGTCATGATTATACAGATGGCTTTGATGATCGGCGAGGAGCCGCTCCACCTGCCCAGTATTGACGACGCCACGATTGCTAGCCTGCTGGCTCTGGAGAATATCCCAGGCGAGTTCCTTCAGTTCGCCCCGGAACCAATGTTCAATCGGAAGCCCAAACCCTTTCTTTGGCCGATGAAGAATCTCATCAGGGAGCAGGCTCTCTGCTACACGCTTGAGGAGATATTTTTGCTGCCCGCCGGGGTTGCGCACCTCATGCCGTAGGGAAGCGACATACTCGCCCAGCACATGATCGAGGAGCGGGGCGCGCGCCTCCAGCGAGGTCAGCATGCTGGCTTTATCCACTTTTACCAGGATGTCATAGGGCAGATAACAGGCAACATCTACATGCTGCATTCGGGTATAAAAATCGAGGCTCCGCGCTTCAGCAAAGTGATCAAGCTGTATACGCTGGGAATCAGCCGCGCCTCCTACGAGAAACTCACTCTGAAGCAGGCGCTGACGAAGCGGCGTAGGGAAGATAGACGATCCCTCGATGTAGCGCACTTCAGGATCAAGAGCAAGGGCGCGCAGGCGATTTTTACCCCTCATCCCACCGGGCATGAGCGCGCTCACCAGCGGCCCTACTCTTCGGAGGGGGCCAAGTCTATCCACCCAATTATCGGCCATCATACGGGCATAGCGCATATATCCACCAAACAACTCATCCCCCCCATCCCCGGAAAGCGCCACCGTGACATGCTGGCGCGCCAGCTTTGAGACATAGTAGGTTGGCACCATCGAAGCGTCGGCAAATGGCTCGTCAAAATCCCAGATCAGGCGCGGCAGCACATCCAGCAGATCAAGCCGGACGATACATTCATGATGATCGGTCTGATAGCGCTGCGCCACGAGCCGGGCATACTTCACCTCGCTGTAATCCTGCTCCTCAAACCCGATGGAAAACGTCTTCACCGGTTCAGTGGCGACCTGGCTCATCAGGGCGACAACACAGCTCGAATCTATGCCACCGCTGAGGAAAGCGCCAAGCGGCACTTCGCTCATCAGCCGGATGCGCACCGCCTCGGCGAACAATTCACGCACTCGTTGCACTGCCGTCTCTTCATCATCCATACAACGTGGTGTAAAATCGAGCTGCCAATAGCGCTGGAGCACGATGCTGCCGTTCTCAAAGCTGAGCGTATGGGCGGCTGCTAGCTTAGAGATACCCGTCAGGGCCGTTCGCGGCGCGGGTATATAGCCGTAGGTGAAGTACTGGTTGATAGCAACGGGATCGAGTTCTCTGGAGAGACCGGGCGCCAGAAGCAGCGACTTCATCTCTGATCCAAAGAGCAGACGCTGCCCATCGAAGCAGTAGTAAAGCGGCTTTTTGCCAAAGCGGTCGCGTGTCAGGACCAGACGCCTGTGCTTCTGGTCCCAAATGGCAATAGCGAACATTCCGCGCAGTCGACGTGTAAAATCAAGCCCATCCTCCTCATAGGCATGGACAATCGTTTCGGTATCGCTGTTGGTGGTGAAATGATGGCCGGCTGCCTCAAGTTCCTGACGGAGCGCCTGATAGTTATAGATCTCCCCGTTATAAACCACAATGACGGAGCCATCTTCATTGGTAATCGGCTGTTTCCCGCCGCTGAGATCAATAATACTCAGGCGTCGTATTCCCAGGCCGACACCATCCTTCAGCCAGTGTCCCTCGTCATCAGGCCCACGATGGTGAATAATATCGGTCATGCTGGCTAATAATGCTCCAGCATCCTCGTTATTCAGACCAATGTTGACGAAACCAGCGATCCCACACATATGCCTATTCCTCGCTTTTTGCTCTGGCGCTCATTGGCCTTGCCAGAGAGGGCGTCTCCGTAGGAGCGCCAGAGAACGGCGCTGCCTCTTGAAGGCCCACTGGAGTTGGCAAAAGATGTTTCCCCCCAACAGCCTCGTGATAGAGACCAAGCAGTTGATCAATCAGCGTATCATCCTGAAAATGCTGCTGCACGCGCATATAAGCAGCAGCGCCACAGGCCCGCGCGCGATTCCGATCCATCAGTAGTGCCAGCAGCGCTTTTGCCAGGCTCTCCGGATCGCCGGGAGGCACGAGCAAACCAGATTCACCATCAACAATTGCATCCTCGCTGCCACTGACACGGGTAGCGACACAGGGCAGCCCGCAGGCCATCGCCTCCAGCAGCGCGTTGGGCATCCCCTCAAAACGCGATGGCAGTACGAAGAGATCGGCTTCAGCGAGAAACGGGCGAACATCCTGCGTCAGATCAATAAACTCAATACTCTGGCTCAGATCAAGAGCAGCAGCCAGCGCTTCAAGCTGATAGCGCAAAGTGCCACCGCCAACCAGCAGAAGCCTGGCCTCTGGCAGCGCCGCGTGAACCTCGCGCCATGCGTGAATCAAGACATCTAGACCCTTAACATAGTTAAAGCGCGCAGCACAGACCACTTTTGGCGCTTCGGTCGGTTGGGCAGCCAGGCGCATGCTCACGCCGAGCGCGTACTCTTTGTATTGGTCCAGGTCAATACCATTGGGAAGCAGCGCAATCCGTTTTGGGCGAAAACCGATCTTTTGCAATGTGGTCTGAATGCGCGTGCTGATGGCAATGAAGACCGCGCCACAATATTTCAGCAGCCAGAGGGTAAGGCCAGCCAGCCACTGCGAACGCCTGAGCGTCTGAAGATCGCTGCCAGCCCAGCTATGCTCCTCAACCTGGAGAAACGGCAGCGAAGGATTAAGAGGCCCAAGGCAGAGCGTTGTCTTTGCGCTCATGCGAACCAGGGGATCGTCTGAAGGACTGGTACTTGCCAGGCGAATGAAGAGCGGCTTGCCGGTGAAGAGCGCCGCCAGCGCCGCCGGACGAGCCAGCACGCTGAGCTGACGCAGATGAACCACTTGATAGCTATTTCGGGCGCGAAGCAGTTCACGGAAGAGCAACCACTCAGCAATCCACTGCGCCCCAAAGCGCAGGCGCAGCCTACCACGCACAAACAGGCCGCCAATACGCCGTACTGGCACGCCCTCAATCTCCTCCGTCGCTGCCAGCGAGCGCTTCAGGCGCAGCGTCAGCACATGCACCCGATGCCCTCTGGCCTGCAACGCCCTGGCCTCGCGCAGCGCGCGCACCTCAGCCCCCCCGACGAAGGGAAAAAATTGCCAGGTGACAAACTGGACGGAAAGACTATCTTTCTGCTGGGCTGGCGCTGGAGCAGCAGCGCCCTTTCGCCGCCCAGACCCAGCCGCAAAGAGCGGCAGATAGGGTAAGGCTGCCAGGAACCAGAAGTGGAGGCCCAGCGCAAAATCGAGAAATTCATTGCCCACCAGACTGTTGACCACAGCGCCGAAGATTCCCCCGGTGGCAACCGCCGCCGCGATGCGCGCCTCTCCCTGGCTGCGAAGCGCTTTTCGTGTCCCCCCCCAGAGCAGCAGGGCAAAAGTGGCAAGCAAAAAGGCCAGGCCGGGAATGCCCATATCAAAGAGCGTTTGTAGGTAAAGGCTGTGGGGCGCTGCAACTCCACCTGGGTGGTCTCGCAGCAAGAGCGCCCAGGAGGCGTAATAGCTATGCCCAAACGGGTTACGCAGATCAAGCTGGCTTAACAGCAATCCCCAGGCATCTGTGCGGTCATCTAACGTCAGCAGATGATCACCAAGCAGCCGCTGGTTCAGCCCCAGCCCTGGGATCAGCAGCAGTACGGCGATCAGCGCAATGACGCCTGACACGCCCCGTAACATCCACCAGCGCAGCCTGCCGTTGAGGAGCATTGCTGTCGTAATCACCATAAAGATGGCAGAAATCATCCCTGCGCGACTAAAGGTAAGGCCGAGCGCCAGCACATGGAGCGCAAGAATGCCGCCCCAGAACCGTCGCCGCCCGCGCGGCGCCGTCAACAGGCGATAGAGGCAAAGAGGAAGCAGCAGATCAAGGTAAAAGCCAAACGAGTTGTACCACCCAAAGACGCCGCCCACCCGATAAATCCAGATGACGCCCTCCTGCTGAGAGCCGCCAAAGCGCAGCGCATATTCAGCAAGGCCAACGAAGCAGAGGAGCGTCGAGGTCGTCAGCAGTACAGAAAGAAAGCGCTCAAAGCGATCACGAGTTGTCAGCATAGCGACGGTAAACACCATCAGGGCCAGATAATCAAACAGGCCCCACACCGTAACGCTGAATTCGCTCAACCCCAGCGGCGACAGTCTCGCGCCAGGCAGCAGCCAGACAAGGAAAAACACATAGGCCCAGATCGCCCAGGTCTGGCGCGCCAGACCGCGCCATTGGCGCCAGAACGCCAGAGCAAAGGCAGGCAGTGAGGCAAGGGCCAGCACAAACCCGATTGAATGCCCGCCGATATAGACATCATAGAACGCTCCCATACCGGCCCAGGTCAACAAGAGCAGATAGGGTGAGGGCAGGAAGAAAAACGCCAGCGCCATACCCAGCGAGACACGTACCCCTTGGATGGCATCGCGGCTGGCGATAACAGCAACAACAAGGAATCCGCCCAAGACCAGCGCGCCATTTCTGAGGATACGCCAGGAGTTGAATCTCCTCGGTGGCCCGGCCCGCGAGAAGCGAGTCCTGCCCATCCAACGCTGAGGAGATAGCCACTCCAGCAACTGTGGGGGAACCCGCAGCAGACCCAACGGACCAATGAGCAAACGCAGCACCGCGATCTGGATGAGTGTGGTGAGCAGGTAAGCGAGTGATGTTGCCAAACCAATACCCGGCAGGCCCAGGAAGCGCGCCAGCGCAATATCAAGCACGACATTGGTTATCAGGGTAAAGATAGCAATTCTTAACAGGACATCATTACGGTGTAAGGAATTAAAGACGCGCGGAATCATGAAGCCCCATGCCATCGGGAGAAGGCCCACTGCCAGGCCGATGAGCGTTGCAGATGTTTTTTGGGCGCTCTCATCGGTGAATGCTCCATGACGAAACAACAAGGTGATAATGGGTTGGGCGAATACAATGAATCCTACCGTTACCACAAGCGTGATGATCCCAATGGCCCATAGAAACAGGTTGAGCGTCTTTTTCAGGCTTCTAAAGTCCCGCGCTGCCGCCTGGCTCGCAAAGTACGGCAGAACCGCTTGCGAAGTTGCCATAAAAATCATTGTGACCGGAATGCTGATAACCTTCAACGCATAGTTGAGGGCAGAGATGGCGCCAGAACCGAGTGTCGAGGCGACTATCTGGTCAATAACCGGATTGGCTTGCCCAATCGTAGCGCCGAAGAGCATCGGCCAGAGCTGGCCGAGCGCCACACGAACATGAGGGCTGCCCAGACGGAGTACGGGGCGGTAGGAAAATCGAGCCTTCCTTACCAGCGCCAGCATGATGAGGAATTGGAGGCCAGTCCCTACCAGTTGGCCGATAGCCAACGCTGAGACGCCAAACTGCGAACTGAGCAAAATGGTCGCAACGAGAATACCTAACGGCATCAGCATAGCCGTAAAGGCTGGAAAGGCAAAGCGGCGGGAGGCATTAAAGACGCTGGTGATAAAGCCCACAAAAATGTTCAGCAGTAATGTGGGAAAGATCAGGGGCGCCAGCGTTACCCCAACATCAACCGTGGCAGAAGAGACGCCGGGGGCAAAGAGACTGATGGCAAATCGTGGAAAGAAGAGCATCAGCGCCAGCACACCGGCAAGGAACAAGATCACGAGATTAAAGAGCGTACTCAACACGTCCGATGCTTCCCGCTCTTGATTGGCCCTGGTGAGACGCACATAGGTGGGAATGACCGAGGCTTGCAGCGCGCTCACAATCAGGTTGGTCAGGAGTGTTGGCAACGCAAGGACAGCAAAATAGGCGTCCATTGAGACACCCGCGCCAAAATGGTCTGAAATCACCACCTGATTGAGTACTCCGAACGCGCGCGCTGCAATAGAAGCCCCGGATAGACTGATAAGAGCAGCCAGAATACGCACATTGACCGAGCGTTCGCTCGCAGCCTGCACCCTTGGCAAAGGTTCGGTTGTAACGCTGGCGATGGCGAGCCGGGGGTCGGTGAAAACTTCCACTTCCCTGGAGTCCTCCGTCACATCCTCCGAATCCAAAGGAGCGGAATAGACCGTATCAGGCATGGATGCTATCCTTCAGGGTTCCTCTGTCTCTTCAGTTCTTTGAGCCGCCCCAAGCGGTAAGTGGCTGAACAAGCCAGATGTACTGACCAACACAACCGCTCCCAGGAAGGGACTATCCGCCTTCTCCAGCTCAGCGAGCACCGGCTTTATCTCTGCGATAGTGGTGTGCTTGCTGCGTGCGACGAGCAAAACATGATTCATTTGTTCCATAAATACTCCATCGGAAAGCTGGAGCGATTTAGGCGGCGGAAGAACAATGATCTGGGCAAAGTCCTGCCGCAGCATGCCAAAAAGTTCGACAAGCAATTGTGGCTGCGCCAGGACATCAGGGTACGAAGAAAGAGGTCCAGCAGGCAACACAAATAGATGGGGGGTATCTGTTGGCTTGATAGCCAGCCAATGGTCTAAGGAGGATGGGTTCATGGCTGCCAGACTTGTAAAAAATCCCTGCTCAGAGACTGGTAACTGAAAGTACCCCTCCACCGTTGGTTGTATCCAATTGGTATCAAGAAGTAGCGTTCGCTGGCCCAATCGCGCAGAAGTTACGGCGAGGTTTAGCCCTACCCAACCATCGAAAGGCACGCTACCTACCGGCAGGACCAGCGTCGCTTGCCCTGTCTGCTGACCGCTGAGAAACTGGAGATTTTTCCAGACCCGGCGGAAGGGCTGAGCCACAGCCGTGTACATTTCGTCGGTAAATACAAATGGCGATTCATTGGCGGGAGCATCAGGAACCTCGCCCAGCGGACTCACTTGTTCCCAGCGCAAGAAATCCTCAACACCTCGCACAACACCGCCTAGCAAATCGGCCATCTCAGCCAGCCCTAGACCGCCCAAAGCTCCGGCAAGCGCCCCAAGGGATGTATTCAAGAGGAGATTGGGCGCGTTCTGTGAAGCGCTTAGAGCGAGCGATGAGACCCAGAACATCGGCTGGACACTGGCGGCATTTCTCTGAGCCTGGGCTAGCTGTATCTGCAATTGATCCAGTTCCATTTGCTGCTGTTGTAACTTCGCCTGGAGGCTGGCGCCAGAAGAACCACGATGGCGAGCCAGAGCAATCGCGTTGATGGTCTTGCCAACATCTACCGACAAGGTGTTGACCTGAGACTGAAGGGTTGCAACCTTCTGGTCATCGGCTTGTCTGACAAGATCGGTATCAGCTTGTGCCAGAACACCTGCCATACTATTGGCAAGCGCCATCGCAGTTGGGGCATCCGTATCCACAGCAGTAACCATAATAAGAGGCTGGCCGGTGACAGCAGCCAGATGCACTTCCTCACGAATTTGCGCGGCTCCGCGCCGGGGGACACTTGCTTGCGCGCGGCCAATCATCGCCGATGTGATGGGCCTTGCAGCATACTGGGCGGCCAGGGTGGCGGCATAAGCAACACCCTCTAGTGGGGCATCAGGGCTGGCATGAGACTGGTCTGCAACCATGACGAAGGCCGAGGCTTGATAGGTAATGATCTGCTGGCTGGACCAGATATAAGCAGCGCTGGCTACCAGAAGGATTCCGAGAATGATAAGGTAGGCGCGCTGAACGGCCAGCCTGTATACCCATAACACTTTCCTTATGCCCGAAAACATGCCGAACCAATAGGCATTGTCAGATCTCATCAGAACCTGCCTTGGATCCAGTGCCGCTTAGCCAACTGATTGCGCGACGGCCTTCGATTCAAGCCTGCGGAAGTGTCAGTATAGCTCATAAGCTGTAGGTAATAGCATTCGACCCCATACTTTATCCAAGATAAGGACGAGCCAGCTAGCTTCTGGTAACATCCTTACGCTTATGCAAGCAGTGTGCGCAGACACATCGCTTCAATCGAGCAAGTTACTTTTAGTCTGGTTAACTGTCATATATGCAGATGGATGAAGTGGTGAGAAAGAAAACGACTGCCCAGTAATATCATAACAACCTGCTGCACCTCGCTCACGCGCTGCATGCAGGTAGTTCTATGCTCATCTAAAAGAGCATCACTGATTCACGGAGGAGTGTCCGATCATGCGGATTGCGATACTGGGCCTGAAAGGCATTCCAGCAACCTATGGAGGTGTCGAGCGTTACACTGAGGAATTGGCGACTCGCCTCGCAGCGCGTGGTCATGAAATCCTGGTCTATGCGCGCACCCATTATACGTCAAAGGAGCTTGCGCGTAAGCCATACCAAGGCATTCAGTTGGTGCGCTTGCCCTCCCTCAATCTGAAAACCACCGATACGTTGAGCCATACTCTGCTTTCAACACTGGATGTAATAACCCAACGACATGTTGATACTGTGATCTACCAGAGCCTTGGCAACGCCTTTATGAGCGTTCTACCGCGTCTGGCAGGAATACCTACGATCCTGGTGCTGCATACAGAGGAATGGCGCATGGAGAAATGGAAGGGCGCCACAGCACAGGTCTTTCTCCGCGCTTCTGAGCGGGTGTCATTCAGTCTGGCAACCCACGTTTGTGTGACTTCCCAGTGGCTTCAGGAAAATCTGCGCCTGCGCTATGGGCGCGAGGCGGGATTCGCTTCTCAAGGCATCACCCTCCCAGAACTACGACCGATGAAAAACCTGGAAACACTTGGACTTACATCGCGTGGCTACATCCTCTTCGTCGGCAGGCTCGTCCCCCAGAAAGGGGTTCACCTGTTGTTGGAAGCCTATAGTAAGTTACAGACAGACATGCCCCTGGTAATCGTCGGTGATGCGCCACATCAGAAGAAATACCAGGATCAGCTACGCTCTCTGGCAACGCCTGGGGTGCGTTTTCTTGGCTTTCGCTACGGTGACGAATTAGCAGAACTCTACAGCCATGCCTACGTCTATGTTCTGCCCAGCAGCTCTGAAGGAATAGCGTTTACCCTGCTTGAGGCCCTGGCATTTAATAACTGTGTGCTGGTAAGCACTATCCCAGCCAATATCGAAGCAGCAGGTCCATCTGGCTTCTTCTTTCAGAGTGGAGATACCAGCGACTTATGCCGTGTGCTGGGCGAACTGCTCGCCCATCCTGATCTTGTTGCCGAGCGCCGAGGACAAGCGCGCGCCCATATTGCACAGCAGTATAATTGGGACCGTGTTGCCGATTACTATGAGCAGCTTTGCCTGGCGTTGACAACACCAGACAAAGGCGCCCACAGGTGAGCGCAGCGATAAGGCGCCAGGGCGCCTTCGTATCCTCCTCGTCTGTGCTGTGATGAACATGCCTGAGTCTGAAATCCAAAGGGGGCGAGATGATTCTCTCTGAAAAAGAAGTTGCTACGGGCGAGCGCTTTGCATTTGGGAAGAACTGGCGCCAATTCCTCAGAACACTCAACGATGAGCGCATTACCGAGGCTGAAAAATCGCTCAAACGTCGGCTATCGGTGGAGAACTTACAGGGCAAGACGTTTCTCGATATTGGGTCTGGGAGTGGCCTGTTTTCTCTTGCTGCCAGAAGGTTGGGCGCAAAGGTCCGCTCCTTTGACTACGACCCAGTAGCAGTGGAGTGTACTGCTGAACTCAGGCAGCGCTATTTCCCAAACGATCCCACCTGGACGATTGAGCAGGGATCGGTGCTGGATGCAGCGTACCTCCAGACTTTGGGGAAGTCGGATATTGTATATTCCTGGGGTGTACTTCACCATACAGGAGCAATGTGGCAAGCGTTGGAATATGTCCTTACGCTGGTTGCGCCAGGAGGGTTTCTCTTCATTTCCATTTACAATGACCAGGGCGGTACGAGCCGACGGTGGCGGCAAATGAAGCGAACATATAATCGCTTGCCCAGGTATCTCAGATTTCTTATTTTAATCCCCCTAACAATTCAGTTGAGGGGAACACGCATGCTCCGCGACCTGCTGCAACATGGCAATCCATTTACCTCATGGCAAAATTACAAAAAAAATCGAGGAATGTCGGCGTGGCGGGATCTAGTGGATTGGGCTGGTGGATACCCCTTTGAAGTAGCTAAGCCCGAAGAGATTTTCGACTTTTACCGAAAACGAGGCTTCATACTGGAGCAACTCAAGACGTGCGGCAAAGGGCATGGATGTAATGAGTATGTCTTTCGGAAAGCAGAAGAATCCTAGCAGCGCACGCTCCAAAGGGACTTCACACGCCTGGCGCGCAGTTGGGCAGATGGGCGCATATACAGGCTCTGAAGGAGAGTGTCTATGGCTCGTTCCTTTCATCCATATTTATCACGTTTCAAGGGGTGGTGGGCATTCTGGAGCCTACCTCGACTGCTCCTGTTGATGAGCATTCCTATCATTCTGGCAAGCTGTACTGCGCTGTTCGGCTCGGACCCCCCACCAACGCGGGAGGGAAAAGGTTCACTCATCGCGCAAGAGAACGCGCGAAAGGGTTCAGCAAGCTGGCTCATTCCAACAAACCGGGCTGCTTCCACACAGATTCAAGTATATGCCAGCGCCTTATCGGCGCTGCCAGGGCAAACGGTCACGTTTTATGTCAGTGTCCAGCAAGCAGGGACATCGTATACCATTGATATTTACCGGCTGGGCTGGTATGGGGGGGCAGGCGCGCGCCTGATGCAATCTACCAAACAAGTCGGGCAGGCACAGGGGTATTATGATTACAGTAAGAAGGAGCTTGTTGATTGTCATTCCTGCCTGGTTGATCCCAAAACACGCCTGATCGAAGCTCGCTGGCAACCCTCGTTTAAGCTGCGCATCCCAGATAATTGGATTACAGGAGTCTACCTGGCTAAATTGACTGGCGCGGCTGATAAGCAAACGTTCCTTACTTTCGATGTGCGCGGCAACCCGCATTCGACGTATGTGGCCGTTACATCCGATACAACCTATGCAGCCTATAATGACTGGGGAGGGTATAGCCTGTATCACGGGCCTGATGGTTCGGACGCCACGCGCGCCAGTAAAGTTTCTCTTGATCGGCCTGCATCTGTGGGCGCTAGTGTGCAGGGTCTGCCTTACGAAATTGATGCTATTCGCTGGATGGAACGCCAGGGCTACGACCTCTCATACATCAGCAGTGTTGATCTGAACGATGACCCGCAACAATTACTCAACCATCGCGCCTATCTCGACCTCGGTCACGATGAATATTGGTCAGAAGCGATGCGCGATGGGGTGGAAAGCGCCCGCAACGCGGGCGTGGGCCTGGCGTTTCTCGGAGCGAACGATGGGTACTGGCAAATCCGCTTCGAGCCGGACAGCATGGACAGAGCGGATCGCACGATTGTCTGTTATAAAGATCTCAAAACAGACCCTTTCTATGGCCTTGATAATCGCCATGTGACCGTCCACTGGCGTGACGATCTCCTGAGCCGTCCAGAGAACGCCTTAATTGGTATTATGTGGTCCAACTTTGCAAACCAACCACCAGGATTTCCCTGGCAGGTGAATCAGCAGGTGTCATCACCACTTCTGGCCGGAACGGGCCTTCAGCCAGGGGAAGCATACGGCTGCGATCTTGTTGGTTATGAATGGGACCGCGTCTTTCATAACGGCGCAACCCCGCCAGGATTGCGCGTGCTGAGCGTCTCGGCTACTGTCGCCGCCGATGGCACACACGACTTCAGCAACACGACCTACTACATTGCTCAATCGGGCGCAATGGTGTTTGCCACAGGTTCTATCTACTGGTCCTATGCGCTTGATAGCCTGCGCCTGCTTCAGCCAGCCGAGGGGTGCGCTCATCACACCTCGCCTATTCCTGGCATGCAAAAGTTACTTGCAAATGTCATGGCCGCGCTGGTAGTTCACCAGGCGCCTGCTCCAACCCCTACGGCAACCGCGACTCGCTAAAGCGCAAAAAGCGCTAACCTCAACCGTTGTTAAGGACTAGAGAGGGGAGGCAAGGGTCTCAGGCGACAGGGCTGCTCAAGCGAGAAAGACGATACAAGTCAGCAGCAGTCTATGGTACAATACGTTCACGAAGCAAGGGGATCAATGCAAACACAAATCCCTCAGGAGGGGAGAGCGAAAGGAAGCTTGTATGGCTGGACTAGAGGGGACAACGCTTGGAAGTTGCCGTATCATACGCCGCATCGGCAGCGGCGGAATGGGTGACATCTATCTTGCTGAGCAGCCTGAGCTTGGGCGACAGGTGGCGGTCAAAGTCATTCAGGGGGAAGACTCGCTGATGGCAACCCCCGCCAGCCGGGAAAAAGCAACACAGCAATTCGTCCGAGAGGCACGGGCTATTGCTGCGCTAGAGCATCCTCACATTATTCCCATTTATGACTTTGGCGAGCAGGATGGTACTCGCTATCTGGTCATGCAATACGTCGCATTAGGCTCGCTGGCCGATTTCGTCACCTCTTCCCAACTGCCCCGCTATAAGCTTCCTCTCCACCCTATCCTCGTTGCCGACATCATCGATCAGGCAGCAAGCGCCTTACAGTTTGCCCATGACCGCCAGATCGTCCACCTCGACGTAAAGCCACAAAATCTGCTTGTCCGTATTCTGCCAGGATCGACGACAACGACCCCTTCCTCTTATCACTATCAGAGTGACCTCTCCTACGAGGCTTTCTCCAATGAACCTACCGTCCAGATAACTAATGAGGTGCTGATTCAGCTCCATATCCTCTTAGCTGATTTTGGCCTGGCGCGTTCGATTACCTGGACCTCCTCCCATAGTGGATTGGCGGGAACACCGCTCTATACAGCGCCTGAGCAATACAGCGGGAGGGCATCGCCTGCCAGTGATCAATATGCCCTTGCCGGGGTTGCCTATCTCCTCTTAACTGGTCGGCCAGTATTTAACGGGACTTTGGCAGAGGTATATCATCACCACTTAACGGTTACGCCGCCTCCTGCAACTGAAGCCAACCCGCTCCTGCCTCCAGGCGTCAATGGGGTGCTTCTCCGCGCACTGGCAAAAGACTCGCCACAGCGGTTCGCGCGTATCAGTGACTTCGCGCAAGCACTGCGTCTCTCGGTCAGCACTGCAAACCAGGCTGAGCAGGCGCTTTGGCAGCCGACATTACCAGTCAGCATCATAGATAAATTGACAGCGCCTTCTTTTCCACCTTCCTCCCCAGGTCCAGCGGCTACCCCCTTTCCTGGGCAGCCAATTTCGCCCGCAGGACCGGGAGGATGGAGCAGCCCTCCTCCCGTGATAGTGCAACCAACTCCCTCCCCTGTGCCCTCATGGGGGAGCCAGCCTCAATTTCCACCCAGTGGGCAAGGGACGCCTGCTAGCCTATTCTCTCAGCCAGGGGCACATTTCTCTGCGCCACCTCTGACAGCCACGCCAGCAGGCGCCTGGCCTGCAAGTCCTGATATGTCACGCCCGCCTGTACCGGGCGTTCCCCTCCAAAAACTGCCTCGTCGGCGTCTCTCCTTGAACACACTCTCTGCGCGTCAGCGATTCGTCTTTGGCGGCCTGGCGCTCATCATCATACTCGGTTCTCTTTCTGCTGTCCTGGTTGGGGTTCTTTTGCATCAAAAAACCACCTCACCCCCACCCACTACCGTTAACCCGATTCATTCAAGGCTGCATACAGTCACGGGATACGGCCTGCACGATCTCGCCAGTGTTCCCGCGATCACCAGCAATACAGCAGCCAAACAATACACTTTGCCAGCGCGTTACAAATGGTCCAGTGAAGAGGCCGACAACATTGCCAACGCAGCTACAAATATCAAGCAATTACCTTCCCTCTCACAAGACAAAGGCGCGACCATCAGTGTGAAACCCTCCAACGGGCCATCTGGTCCAGCAGCAACCTCTATTAAGGGCGGACTTGGACAGCCGCAAGTGGGAATAAATTCCCCGATGGACATTTCCGTCGCATCTGGAAATAATTTTCTCTTTGAGGCAGTGGATGGCACGTTACTCATCAGCGGCCCCAGTGGCAATCGCGTCGTGAGCCTAGCAACGTTCTTTGCGCCCATGTTCCAAGCAGGTAATGTCATCGGGGAGGCAAGGGTACTCTACGATCCAACCAGGGATCGCTGGATCCTGGTTGCCAACCAACTGCGCATAAGTAATGGCGCTGTCACCCAGGGTTTTTTCAATGTCGCTATGACTACTGTTTCAGGCGCTCCGCTAGGGACATGGTATTTCTATCAATTTAATACACAGATTCCTACCTATAGGGAGCAATGTAATTGGGCCGATTATCCGCAGATTGGCATTAACGGAACGAGCATCTTCATTACGGGGACCAGTTTTGCCTGTGGGCAAAATGGCGCGTTCCTGGGGGCAGACCTCTGGGAGCTTCCGAGGAAGGAGTTTCTCTCTGGCAATACAAAATCTGTGTATTCCTGGACTGGTTTCATCAATGCACAGGGCCATCCAGTCGTCACACTGACTCCCGCTGTCGAGGGTGGCGCTGACACGACTGAATGGCTCCTGGCTGATGACGCTGGCTACGCAGACCTCGGCCAGGTTTCCAACAAATTGAGCCTCTGGGCGCTCAACGATACGTCATCGGCCAGCACAGGAGGATCTTCTTCTCCAGCCTCCATCACGGCAGGGGTAGTGACGCTTCCATCTCCCTACGCCGATCCACCTGCCGCCGAACAAAAAGGGACTTCTATAAAGCTCACAACAGGCGACGCGCGGATTGCCCAGGCCCAGCTTACCCAGGGACATCTTTTTGCTGCGTTCACTACAGCCGTCAATTGGACTGGTAACGCTGCTACCAAAGCGGGTATCTACTGGTTCGACCTCATACCATCGCTTAACTCTTCTCCAAACAATGGAGGTGCCAATGGGGTGCGCGCCAGCGTTGCGCAGCAGAGTATCCTCGGCCTCTCCGATGGCTACATCTTCTACCCATCACTGGTGGTCGATCCCCAGAGAAATGTTGTACTCTTTGCAGAGCTTTCGTCTCGTGATCGGTACTCTGGTCTGATCTTCGCCAGCCGTTCACAGGATAGCCCCCCCAATACCTTTGGGCAGGGGAACCCATCTACGCTCCTGCAAGCTGGGAATGGGCCATTCACCGGAGCACATTGGGGTGACTATGCACAAGGGTCGCTGGGCTTCTCACAAGATAAAAAGCAGACTTTTATCTGTATGGCAGGTGTGTATCCCGGTAGTAATGCGACAGGATGGCAAACCAGCCTCTGGAAATTCGATCTTGCGGCCTGATTTTAATAGACAAGGAAGCACATCATGTATGGCGCTAATGAGGGACACCCGCTGACCCTGCTTTCTGCGCTCAGCTGGCAGTGGTCACCTTTCTGGGGGACCAGCTTTGCGCGAGGACGTCGGCATATTCAACAAGCGGTAGCAACACTTGCTAAAGATTGGAAGGGCGCCAGGTATGTCTCCTTCGGCCTCCTACTGCTGCTTATCACGAGCCTGGTCGTTGTCGGGTACTATCTGAACCATCCACAGGCAGAAATTCGTCCTGATACTCCCAGCTATCTCAATGTCGCTCAGCATATCCTGGCAAATGGCAACCTCGTCGATCCAGTACGTACACCAGGCTATCCCCTGCTCATCGCGGCGGTCTTTCTTCTGGCGGGCCAGGGAAATTTCGCCGCTGTGAGTATGGTGCAAGGCGTTCTCTTCGTAATCGCCACCATAGAGATCTATCTCGTCCTCTGCCTGATCTTCCGGCGCGCCTGGCTGGGGCTGGTTGCGGGGCTTATCATAGGCATAGATACCTTATTGCTCTCGTTTATCAAGCCGGTTCTTTCCGAAGGTCTTTCCCTCTGGATTGTGGCTTCGCTTGCCTTAGCCATCATCCTCTTTATTCGCACCTGCCGCGCCAGTCTCTTATGGCTGGTCGCCTTTTTGGTGTTGTGCGCCTTGATGACACACGCCGAATGGGCCTTTGTGCCCATTCCCCTTTTTGCCTATCTGTTGGGTATTGGGGCACAGCGCGGCAGGGTACTCCGCTTGCTGCCACACGCAGTTCTGGCAATCCTGATCCTCTATGGCTGCCTGGGACTCTTCATTTATATGAATGCGACGCAGCATAACTATCCTGGCATCACCTATATCCAGCGTATTAACCTCCTGGGCAAGGTCATGCAGTACCATATGCAAAACGAGGCTCCTGCCCAATATGCCGACGTGACCCAAAAGCTGAACGCCTATCTGGCCGCAGGTGGCGAAATCAATCCCTATACCTTTGCTACCTTCTATCCAGCGATCACCGACAATCGTTGGGAGCTTGCGGGGAACTATGCCTCAGCTATTGTGGACACGCATCCCGTCGAATTTGCGCTGCATACTATTCCGGTCTTGCTCACTTCATCGAACACGTATTATCTAACTTCACAGATTGACCCCCAGGGCGTGTTTGCAGCCCCCCTCTTTGGACTGGAGCAGATTTCAGGCAGAGTCTACTTCATGTATCGGTTTTTTCCGCTATTTGCCCTGTTCTGGTTTGGTTTGTTGCTCTGGCAGCGTTCTTCACGACAGGCCCAGATGATGGGCGCTCTCGCATTCCTGGGCGTGTACGAGCTAGTTGTTGTCTCAGTCGGCGGATATGGCAGTTTCGCACGCTTACACACCCCCTTTGACCCGATCATGCTCGCCGTGATCTGGGGAACCTTGCTCCTCTGCATTCCACCTCTTTTCTGGTCTCTGAGAACTATTTCGTGGACAAAGCTGCTCGCTCGACTCTGGCCGGTGATCAGGTTGGCCTGGGCCATCGGCATTATTGGCGGAGGGGTGCTGAGTGTGGCCGCAACGGTGCTCCTGCACGGCACAGCTCGCCTGGCCGATCCAACCCAATGGACGGGACCTCACTGGTTATTCACTCATTCAGCCCACGCGCTGGCGCTGGTAGGAGCAGGGGGGATCTTTAGCCTTCTGGCCTACGCGGCATATAAAGCCCAGCAGGCTAAGCAAGCTTCTGCTGCACCACGAAAGGATCAGGCAGCAGAAGAGGCGCCGCTGCCCACCCTAGAAGGCCCGATATCACAGTAACGGCCACCATCAGAAATCTCCCTGGCTGCGCTAGAAGGAATCAACTAGCCTTTTTGGCTATACGAATAACCTTCCTCTGCACGAAACAGGAAGATGCCAGCCGACGCTGAGCCGATGTGAGGTGGTTCTGTGTGTACTTCCTTCTTCCTTCCATCATACTTTTCTTACCCACCCTGCTGGCACCGTTCGAGGCGCAGCCTGAAACACCTGGCCTGTAATAGCGATCACCGAGGGCACTTCTTCAATGTTTCCTGCGAGGCAGTCGGACACCCCCTCCAACGAGGCCAACCCAGAACCCTGCGCCCCAGGCCAGGTGAATCGTCGGGAAGACAAATGGCATGCACCAGAAGTAGCGATATCCTATCCGTCTGGCCGCAGCGAGGGAGAAGATGAGATTGGCGGACAGATAAGCGACGAGCATCAGGAGCCAGAGCCACAGCGAGAGAGGGATCATAACAGCAAGAGGTATTCCTCCCAGGAGAGCGCCCACAAAGCAGGGTGCAACCAGTTGCCGCAGCCGCAGCGAAGCCGGGTGTTTTTTGAGGGTGTTGGTTTTCGCTTTTCCATAGTAGAAATATTGCCGAGCCAATGTGCGCAGTGTTTGACGCCCGAAGTAGTGAGAGCGAATGTTGGGAGAGAGATAGATCTCGCCTCCGGCCCGGTGTATGCGGTAATTGAGTTCATAGTCTTCATTCGGAGCCAGGCGCTCATCGAATGCACCGACACGCTCAAAGACCCAACGTGGCCAGGCGCCCATGTACACCGTATCGGTGTATTGTTTTTTTCTACTTATGTGAAAGGCGCTCGGTACGGCAAAAGGCGATCTAATCGCGCCAGCGATGGCTTTCCCCATGCGTGTGATGCCGACCGGGTTCATAAGGCCACCGACGTTGCAAGCCCCCGTCTCTTGCAAAGCAGAGACACACTGGCGAACATAATCTGGCGCAATGATGGTATGCCCATCAACACGAATAATGATAGCTCCTCTGGCCTGCTGAATCGCCTTATTCAAACCCGCTGCCTGTGTTCTCTGAGGGTTGCAGATGATGCGTACTCGCTCCATCCCGGACAAGGAATGCATGATCTCAAGCGTGCGATCCGAACTTTCGCCGTCTGCGATTAAAATTTCGATGGATTCGTGGGGGTAATCCTGGTTGAGGACAGCGCCAAGGCTGCGTGCAATAAAAGCCTCTTCGTTACGCACCGGCATAACGATACTTACGAAGATCTGGTCCGTCATAGCCGTCCCCGCGATATTCCTCGCATCATGCCACTGATAAGACCCACCACAAATGCCGTATGCTCAATGGCAATCAAAGGCCAGAAAGCAACAGCCCACGCTAGTCCAACGCGTCGTGTATAGGAGAGCGCCAGGAAGGGTGATAATACAATGGCTCCTCCATGTCGTATCAACTCAGTGCCAGGCGTTCGTCCGTTTTTCCAATGTATTGACAGTACACAATTTCCGTATCCATATCGGTAGAGATTTTTGATAAGTCCTCGAACCGAGACCGGCGTTCCATAATGCGTAACGATTCCCTGCTTGGCTAGTAACAAAGTATAGCCAGACTGAACCAAGCGGAAGGAAAGGTCCGCGTCTTCACTCCAGACACCATCTAGCACGGCGAATCCTTTTACCTGTAGCAGAGCTATACGCCGAAAGGCAACGTTCGCGGTGAGCAAGTAATCGACCTTCCCAGCACGTACACGATGACGATAAAAATCGGCGGCATTGAGGTAATTTGACACCCAACCTTTGGGGCTGCTATTCACCAGCGGTCCGCCAACACCAGCAGCATCTGAAGAATTCAGAACATCGGTGAGTGCTGTCAGCCAGTTTGAGTCTGCGACACAGTCGGAGTCGATGAAGGCGATGACATCCGCCTGGGAAGCTCGGATGCCAGCGTTGCGGGCGCTGGCCGGACCACCGTTTGCCTTCTGAATCACCTGGAATGCGCCTCCCCAGTGACTCAAAACCTCTCTTGCTTTGTCAGCGGTGCCATCACTTGAACCATCATCTACCACAATGATTTCGTAACGACTTGATGGGTATGTTTGTGTGCAGAGAGAGGAGAGACAGGTTGGAAGAAAGCCTGCTCGATTATAAGCTGAGATAACAATACTCACGCAAGGGGGGGTGCCGCTAAGAGTATCTCCCGGTATCGGGGGAGTCATCTGACTGTGCCTTTCTCCAAGTGAACATTCTTCCTAGAAGAAATAAGAGCGAATGTGTTTCAATCTAAAGCAAGCGCTCGACCTATCAGAACATCTCAAGGATATGCTATATTCTCTCTCTGTGCCAAGCCCTTTAGTACCTATGGCTCAGCAGTTTTCTTGAATGAGAGCGACGGTAGTGAGCCACATAAGAAGGATACGGTAAAACTGAAAAAAAAGCCAGGATGGCAGAACTGATTGGTCCCATGCGGATGAACCTCCACCGTGCCAGTCCTTAGTCGCGATCAAAACGCCGCCTTGAACATCTTAGTCCTGGCGCTCCGTACCGCCGGGCAGGCGGGAACGGGACTCTTCGGAGTACGAACACTTCTGGACAATCAACTGCCGACCAACCCAAGCGATGACGCCCGGTTACGTTGGCCGGCTGAAGGAAGAATCTCCCTGCCTTTAAGCGGGGAGTGTCAATGAGGAACTTCTTTCTTCGTAAGCAGGTGATTCTGTAGCTCTCCAAACGACCGTATCTGGTATAATGGAAGTCAGCTAGCAGGGGGGTGAGCGGGTGCTTGTAGTGGCATTATCCGCTCATCTGTTCAGCGGTGAGGTTAGGAGGCTTCCAGTGGCAGAGTTGGAAGGGACCAACGTTGGCCCTTACGAAATCAAAATATTGCTTGGTGCTGGTGGCATGGGCCAGGTCTATCGTGCGCATGACCCCCGCCTGGAACGCGAAGTGGCGATCAAAGTGCTGTCAGCTGCGCTGGCACACGAGCCAGGATATCTTGAGCGCTTTCGACGCGAGGCGCGCGCGGTGGCGAAATTGAATCATCCTCATATTGTTCCGGTCTATGATTTCGGCGAGCAGGGTGATCTGACCTACCTGGTGATGCCTCTGATTTCCGGCGGCACGCTGCGCGAATACCTTGCTCAGCGTCATATCCTGCCCCTCTCTGAGGTGGTGTCAGTTACTGAGCAGGTAGCTGGCGCCCTTCAATATGCCCACGAGCGGGGTCTAGTGCATCGTGATGTGAAGCCGGCCAATATCTTGATAAGTGATGAGGGTCGTGCGCTGCTTTCTGACTTTGGTATTGTGCGACTGGTACAGAAGGAAGATGCTGCTGCAACCCTGACAAGCATGGGCGCCTTTGTTGGCAGCCCGGAATATGCTGCACCAGAGATGGTGTTGAGCAAGACGATTGATCACCGCGTCGATATCTATGCGTTGGGGGTGATCCTCTTTCAAATGCTGACTGGGCAGCTTCCTTTCACTGGAGTGACCTCTGTCTCGCTGCTGATGATGCAGGCGCAGCAGCCGCCGCCGCTCCCGCGCAGCCTCAATCCCGCTATTCCACTGGCAGTAGAAGCAGTGATCTTGAAAGCGCTGGCGAAGGCGCCTGTCGAGCGCTATCAGACGATGACGGAGTTTCAGGCAGCCCTGCGCGCTGCCAGCGTTGCGCCCTCGGATGAGATGACATATGTGTCACCGCCTACCACTGGGGAGATTGGTGATTTGCCAACGGTTGTGACGTATGGCCTGCCCCCAGCGCCAGGCAGTGGTCCAGCGGCCTTCCCGCCAGCCGGACCGCGTTCGGAGCCACCTCCCGTTTGGGGAGAGCCTGGCAGCGGGCCATATGGCTGGGCCACGCCCGGCAGTGGTCCAGCGACTATGCCTCCGTTGCCACCGACCTATGCAACGGGGCTTGCAGTTTTGCCCAATCAGGCGCCGGTCATTCCACCTCCACCACGTCGCCGGCGCATACTACCTATACTGCTGCTGTTGCTGGCGCTTGTGGTGATCGCCGCTGGAGGCACAACGCTGGCAGTGGGGGCCTCGCTGGGTCTCTTCAAAGGCGGCACGGCGTCCAGGGCTACTCCCAAGCCCACAACGCTGCCTGCCGGAATCATCACCGAGTTCGCTGTGCCAACGTCTCCAAGCCACTTGTATGAGCTAACCAGTGGCCCTGACGGCGCCCTCTGGTTTGCAGAGTATGAAGGCAATCGCATTGGCCACATTACCCCTGATGGGCACCTCAACGAGTTCCCCTTCCTGCCGACCTCTAATAGCGGCCCAGTTGTGCTTACCACCGGACCCGATGGCGCTCTCTGGTTTACTGAATGGCATGCCAACAAGATTGGGCGCATCAGCCTTGATGGGCACCTCAACGAGTTCGATATCCCAACGCCTGGTAGCATACCTGAAGGCATTACTAGCGGCCCCGATGGCAATCTGTGGTTCGCGGAAACTACTGGCAGTAAGATCGGGCGCATCACTCCTAATGGGGATTTCGCTGAGTTCCCTCTCTCGTCGCCTGGCGCCCACCCTTCCATGATTATCAAGGGGCCAGATAACGCTCTCTGGTTCTCAGAGTATGGCGCCAACAAGATTGGGCGCATCACCCCCGATGGGAAGAGCATCAGGGAGTTCCCCATCTCGACGCCTGATAGCCACCCTCGGGGCATGACAATTGGTCCAGATGGCAATCTCTGGTTCACCGAGGCAGCAGGCAACAAGATTGGCCGCATCAGCCTTGATGGGCAACGTGTCGATGAGTTTCCTTTGCCAAATCCTAAAAGCCAGCCCTTCCAGATTACTACTGGCCGAGATGGCAACCTCTGGTTTACCGAGTATGATAGCAACAAGATTGGGCGTATCACCCCAGATGGACAACACATTGATGAGTATGCTCTCCCGGAGCCTCTGAGCGCCCCTGCTGGAATTACCACAGGGCCTGATGGCAACCTCTGGTTTACTGAGGCCTCAGGCAACAAGATTGGGCGCATCACCAGCGGGGCATGAGCATCTCTATTTATTTCAACGTTGATGCCCTATACATTTAGCCAGGAAGAAAGCCACTTTGGCTGTAACGGCGGCGGGGGCGTAACGCATCGCGCGTATTGAGTATAGGAAAGCTGCTCTGTGAGAGCCACGCCATGCAGCTAATGATGCCAGGTAAAGATAAGCTTTTCCTTGTACTGCTGTACCCGCCCAGGCCATCTTAGGAAGATTTCGGAGCAAAGCTCGCTCTGCTGCCAGAAATGTATGCCCCCTCTGTTCATCTGTAAGAGAATCTGGATGGCGACGATACCAATAGAGGCTCTTATGGAGAGGATACATGTGAAATCCAGAAGCCAGTATGCGTAACCAGTAATCATAGTCTTCCGCAAGAAACAAGTCTTCCGAATAGCTGCCAATTTGCTCATAGAGGCTACGACGATAGAGAAAGCATGCCAAACCAGTATGTTTTTCAATTAACTGCATGGGAGGCTCAGCTATTATGCTTTGCATAAGCTGACCTGTTTCAGAGATTTCATCATAATCTGTATAGACAAAATCAACGTATTTGTTACTAGCAAGGATCTCTACCATCTCCTCCAGTGCTTGCGGGTGATAGCGATTATCATCAGATGTCCATGTCAGATATTCCCCCTGCGCGTGAGCAAAGCCCGTATTTAGGGCTGCGGGCAGTCGCTTATTTGTCTCATGCCGGATGTACCGAACACGGTCATCTTTTGCTGTAAATTCAGCAATAATTGCAGAGGTCTGATCTGTTGACGCGTCATCCACTATAAGCAGTTCCCAGCGAAGATATGTTTGATCCAGGCAGCTTTGGATGGATTCTTTAAGATAGCGCGCGCCGTTATAGACTGGCAGCACGATAGAAACTAAAGGGGGTGTTAAGGCCACCATCACAATACCCGTTCAAAAAGAGCTGCGACAATCCGCATTGCTGCTTTTCCATCCCCATATGGATTTGTGTTGGTCGCCATAGCGGCATGCGCGGCAGGATCACAGAGGAGGTGTTGTGCCTCTTGCACAATTCGAGCGCGCTGTGTGCCAACGAGTCGTGAAACGCCCGCCTCGATGCCTTCAGGGCGCTCAGTTGTATCACGCATCACCAATACAGGGACTCTTAAACTCGGTGCTTCTTCTTGAATGCCACCTGAATCTGTCAAAATAAGTGTTGCATGCTTCATCAGCTGAACTAATGCAAGGTAATCAAGCGGTTCTATTAACGAGACGTTTGGTATATTCGACAAAATCTCACCAACTGGCTTGCGCACGTTTGGATTCAGATGAACGGGATAGACAAAATGCACACCATCTTTTTGGAACGCTTCGGCCAGGTCACGAATCGCCAAACATAACTCTTTGAACTGCTCACCAAAGCTCTCTCGACGATGCGCGGTAATCAGAACCAGGCGACGATCTCTTGGTAGGCATGCCAGAGGGCTGTTAGACCACTCATAATTGCGGGATGCAATGTCAAGAAGCGCGTCAATTACCGTGTTGCCAGTGAGATAAATATCCTGCGCCGAAACCCCTTCGCAGAGTAGTGTTTGGCGGGCCCGTTCAGTAGGGGCAAAAAACAGATCCGCCACCACATCAGCCAGGCGGCGATTGATTTCTTCAGGAAAGGGCTTGTGCTTATCGCCGGTACGTAAGCCGGCCTCGACATGGCCGAACTTGATCCCACGATAAAACGCAACAAGAGAGGCTACCAGAACCGTTGTTGTATCGCCCTGAGCAAGGACGTAATTTGGTTTAACGTCCTCAAGTACATCATCCAATGAAGTAAAGAGGCGAGCAGTCAGTTGCGCTAGCCCTTGATTGACCTGCATAAGATGCAGATCATAATCGGGGGTGATCTGAAACAAATCAAGCACCTGATTAAGCATCTCTTGATGCTGGCCGGTGGAACAAACAAAAGAACGAACGTGATCTCGATGCCTCTCTAGTTCTTTGATCACTGGAGCCATCTTGATTGCTTCTGGGCGCGTCCCTATAACACTGAGAACGGTTAGCATGATCTCGATTCCTTGGAGTTTGATATGGATGAAAAAGGAGGTGTTTGTTTCGCTTCAATTGCGGTGATTATTGTGCGCGCCCGCGCATGCCAGGTATTTTCTTGTGCCGTAGTTTTAAGGGCAGCTAGATATGCAGGCTCGTCACGTAGTTGCATTGCCCGCTGAAGACACCCAACAAATTCGTCCTGATTCTTGGCGACGAGAACGATGGGGTATTTGCGGCACTCCACCAGATCGGTTGTAACGATAGGCCGCCCTCCGGCCATGTATTCAAACAATTTGATTGGTGATACTGCCTGGAGCGTTTTAGTGATCTGGAAAGGGATGGTAGCAATATCAAAAGCATGCAAATATTTGGGTAGTATATGGTAATTTTTAGGGCCTAGCCAATGAATGTTGGCAAGCTTTGTAATGCCGGTTTTACCGATGCTGAAATCGTAATCTGGTCCGATCAAGACGAAATTGTATCCAGGAAGTGCTTTTGCAGCATGCTTCATCAGGTCATAGTCGAACCATTCAGCCAGCGCTCCATAGTAGCCAACAATTGGTTTGCCCTCTTCGATGATCCGTTGGATATCTTCGTAGGAACCACGGATATCTTTGTTATTGCTGGCAAAATGATCATAATCTACTCCATTAGGGCACAGTATCGCATCCGGGCGATGCTGTGCCAGGTCTTCAAGAAGTTCATTTGCCGTTCCCACAACAACTGTAGCCTGGCTCAGGAGCTTCTTATGATAGTGCCGTAGCAATGGAAGGGGAAAGTTGGAAAAAATCTCTAAGCGATCTATAAGTTCGTAGACGATTGACGAGGATTTGAGTTGGGCTGTCCAGTTATAGGTATAGGTATAAGTTATCACGATGGGGTTCTCGACACAACGAAGCACTTCCGGCGCCACATTGCACAGGTATAGCCCATGATTAACCTTGCGAAACCTTGCCACATTGTCTATTGAATCCACCTGAACCCAATAGAACACAAGGTAGCCGAGAGAAGCAAAGGCCATCGCCATTTGGTGAGGGCGCTGAAACAAAGGGGTATCCCAAGCGACGGATCGGGGGAAGATAACTACTCCTTTTGCGTCTGGAGATTGAGCTATAATCTGCCTTAGCTCGGTTTTACATTGTTCTATGAGCTTTCGATTCCTTGCCTGGGCATATTCTTTAAACGCCCTTAAACGCCGACGACGGTATTCCCAGAGAATGATGCGCATCCGATAGGGCACAACGGTATGATACGCAGAATGAATTCCTCGATAGAATAGTTGCATGGCTGCTGAGAGTGGAGCCGAACGCCTCTCCCCTACCTTCCATAAATGGCCCTGTGGATGATTCTCTATGCCGCTAGATCGCATCATCTTACCCCCTGGTATCACTTCAGGTCATTGGAAGTATAATAGTACTCTAGCAGCCGAGGGTTCCGCACAAGCCATTTGTTCTTGAAGTATTTCCCATTCCTCTCCATTAACTGCAAATGACCTGGCGAATTCGCCTGGGTCGTTTGATGGGGGAGATGAACAATGTTCATGTAAGGACAACATGCGAGTTCAAAGCCTAGATCGCGGATCTGAAGTGAAAGATCTGTATCTTCATAGCATGTCGGATCTAAATTTTCATCAAATCCATCTGTAGCATCAAGTACTTCCCGTCGGATCAGCATGCCACACGTGCCGAGGTACCCTATATCTGTCCGGAAAAGCAGCGCGGGTTCCACACCGCTATAAGGCAAATGGGCGCTAATCATGTCTCCAATGTGATTTGGGAAGAACCATCCGCCGCCCCAGCCAACCGCGCCAATATTCCTGTTCCTTCTCAACACATCCAAAGGAGCTTCTAGCCACCGCGCACTGACGGCCCACTGATCACTATCGAGGAACAGGATGAAGTTCCCTTTTGCCTGCTTGACCCCCAAGTTCCTTCCAGAGGAACAGCCATTTTTATTGTTTCTGAGCAAGAGGATGTCATTATTATACTTCTCATGCAGCAGTTCATAGGAGCCATCAGTACTCTGATTATCTACCACAATTACCTTATATTGGTATCTGGCTCTGAACTCAATCAGGCTGTCAATGCAGCGAGTAATGATATTGGCATTATTCCGGTTGAGGATAATAATCGAGATTGTCCCCCTCTCCGGAACGGGGTGAACAGGCTCAATCAGGTCGAGCAGATAGTTACAACGGGCATACCAGTTATTCTTCCGCGCAAAGGCCGGGCCTTGTCCGGTACAAGCTGGTAATTCATTTTTGACAAATGCAACCCAATCATCAGCTTCATCTGAAGCATAAACGTTGGGATAACCCTCAATATCAGGCAGGTTCGTGGCTAATATCGGCTTGTCCATCCCGATATACTCAAATATTTTGAGCGGGGAAACGTACTTACCGATCTCATCATTTCTGAATGGTAGGAGAGCAATATCGCTGTAGCGTAGGTAAGCAGGCAGTTCTCTTTGCAACTTCGGCCCGAGAAACTGTACATTCTTAGGCATGGTTTCCATAATCGCTTTAACTTGAGGCCAGTTCTCGTAATCGCCGATAAGATTGATAGCGCATTCCTCACACTTTGTGGCTACCTGCCTCAGGAGATTCCAATCGAACCACTCGCCCCAGAGTGACCCATAATAGAGCAGGGTCCGTCGGCCCACTATCAGGTCTTTAGGATGGTGCTGTTCTAAAATTGAATCAAACAGGTCGGTGTCCACGGCATTCGCCGCATAGAAGACCTTGCTGGCGCACTGTGATAGGTTCTGATCCTCCTGAATAATGGCATTCAGTTTATCCCTAAGAACCTGGGCTGTGGTGATGGTCACATCAGCGTTCCGCAAAAACTGCTTGAGGAGATCAACACTGAAGGAAAAGTAATTACCAAGTGAAGTATCCCAGTTATCAATGTGCTCGTAGATAACCCTGGCCCGAATCCTCCGGGCAAGCTCTAAGTATGGCAGAAAATCCTTGTAGGGCGCCTCAAAAATGAAAATGGGATCCCCTTTGAGGGAGGAAACTACCTCTTTAGGTGTTAGGTTCTGGAGTTGGACATGTTTCTCAAGTGGAAAATAGTGCTCCTTCTTGCCAGAGTCTGATGAATCGTACGCATAGATATAGTGAACGGAATATCCCATCTTGTTGAAAGTCTTGGCCAGTTGTGCCGGTCGTTGTCCTCCCCCAATGTCATAATAAGGGACAAGTGCAAAGATGAAGATGTGTTTATTGTTCTTAGCGTTGGCATGTGCAGGGGGATTTGCGAGGGGATTATTTGAAGATACTAAAGCAGTCGATGTGGTGGCAATGCTTGAAACCGGCTTGTGTGCAAGCCTCCACCTATATTCCCAAAAGGCAACCCGCAGTCTTCGGGGGACAAGTAGATGATAGAAAGTGTGGATGACCCGGTAGAGTAACCTGAACGGGACTCTCGCCACAAACTTGAGCGCCTTGGTGGCAGCGCGGAACCAGCCTTTTAACCCGTCTCGACGCAGATTCCAGTAGGCGTAGGTCAATTTCCAGGCTTTGGTACTATAAAGCAGGTTGAGCTGCGCAATGAGATCTTCACGCCCGGCAGCAAGCTGATCGCGCTCGGCAGCAAGCTGGTCACGCTCGGCAACAAGGTGGCTGCGCTCAGTAGCAAGACGTTGATGCTCGGCAACGAGCTGGTCGCGCTCAGCAACAAGGTGGCCCTCTTTTTCTGCATATACCAGCGCCTCGCGTTTTTGTAGTTCCTCTAAGAGGTCTACCTGTGCTCGCAAATGGCTGACCCTGCTTTCTGTGCCCATTCTTTGGACCAGGGCGGCGGCAAGCAGGATATTCAACAATTCTGATGGCTTCTCTTCCAGGATACCAATACCAGAAAGTGGATTACCTCGCTGTTCCTCTTCAATTCCAGTAATACTGATAGCAAGTTCTCGTACATGAGCAGGAGCGCCATACATAACCAGAAGTTGCTTGCCGGTCCAATACATTGGATCTACTTCAATCGGCTCTGCACAGAGGCGGGTAAAGTTCTCTAGCCGTTCGGGGAAAGATTCTTCCCTAAATTGAGCACGATGCTGGTCAATGAGCGGGCATTCGTTATAGGGGACCAGGATGATATAAAGCTTTTTGCACCAGTGCAGGTGTTCTCTGATCTGATCGAGGGGTTTCTCAAAATGTTCAAGGCAGTTGGACGTAATAATGACATCGAATTCACGAGGAATGCGATCTGCAACAATAAATTCACACTCTGGATACTGATTACGGGCTGCTTCAATGGCCTGGGTAGAAAAGTCCAGGCCGACAACGTGGCTCTGGGGAAAAGCCTGGCTCAGCATTTTGACGCCATCCCCCATTGCACATCCCCAATCAAGAATATCAAGTACATGAGCATGAAGATACGCCTTGGTAGAATCGGGAAGCGTGCTCAGCAGGCGTTCCATAAAGTGACGAGTCTGGTTTCTCCCGTTGTTAGCCTCCCAATGCTCTATGAAGTAGGTATTCCACCAGCCCTTTGAATTAATGACTTGTTTCGCTTCTTGCACGATGGTGTCTTCTTTCAGAATTTGTTGTTACGCCAACGATTTTCTTAAGCTAACCCGATCTGCGACGTGTTCAGGAGGCAATGTCAAAATGAGCAATTGTTGTTCCGTTGCCTACTCTTCCAACTGTGGAATGGGTTGGGTAATTTGTGCCTTTCTGGGTTCTGCCTGAATGACCCGTCTCTTTTGTAAAATTGACATATTTGACCCTACTTCGAGGCTCTCGCGGTACAGTTCTACCGCGAGCTGGGTCTCTCCTGAGAAACGGATCTGCCCTTCATCAATCCAGATGGCCTGTTGGCACAATTCGTGAATCGAGTCAAGAGCATGGGTCACGTAAAGGATTGTGACTCCCTGGTCCCGAAAGCTAAACATCCGCTCCAGGCACTTATGTTGAAATGCCTCATCTCCCACCGCGAGTGCCTCATCGATAATGAGAATATCTGGATCTGCATCAGCTGCGATAGAAAATCCAAGGCGAGCGATCATACCGGAAGAGTAGGTGCGCAGGGGTGAATCGATGAAAGTACCCAATTCCGAGAACTCGACGATGCTATCGAATTTTCTCAGCATTTGGGCACGCGAGAATCCAAGCATGGCGCCATTGAGAAAAATATTTTCACGCCCGGTTAATTCATGATGGAATCCAGCTCCCAACTCGATAAGAGGAGCTACATTCCCTCTTACCCAGACCCGGCCTGTTGTTGGATTTTGCACCCGAGCGATCACTTTGAGCAGGGTGCTCTTTCCTGCTCCATTACGCCCAATTAATGCTACTGATTGGCCGCGTAAAATCTTAAGGTTAATGTTGCTTAGCGCACAAAATTCCTGGTACTTCACATTGCGTCGCGTAATACGCCGGATGATCTGTTCCTTTAAGGTGGTGATACGCTCGCTTGGCATACGATAGCGTACTGAAACTCCTGCCAATCCTATTGCCAGGTTTGTTGATGCAAGAGAGCCTTTTACTCGCTGCTCACCATTAGAAGTGGTAAGCAAAGTTGTTCTCCAATCGGGTAAAGAACAGCCAACCAACCAGGAACGCGCCAAGAGCATACACTCCACCTAGAATCATCTGGTGGAAATGGGGGATCCTATCTCCAAGAACCGCATCCCTAAAGCAATTGATGAACAAGAACATGGGGTTCCAGTCCTCTGCTTGCTGAAGCGGCTCTGGCAAGATTGAGCTTGGGTAGTAGATAGGGGTTAGATACAAGTAAATGTTGACAAGCACAGAATAGATCTCGAACGTATCAGTAAAGAAGACCATCAGCGGAGATATAATGAGTCCTATTCCAAATGCAAAAATGGTCACTTCTACAATAGGGACGATGACCAGAATCCATGTAAGGCTTATTGGCACTCCATTCAATAATGCAAGAATGTAAAATGGCAGGATTGCAAATAGAAGGTTTACTAGCGCGCTCCCAATTGATGAAGCGATGAAGACGCTTGGGGGCACATAAATTCTTTTCAAAACAGAACCATTACCAAGGAGATTGGACATTGCAGCTACAGAGCCTTGTGCGTACAGGTTCCAGATCAAGATTCCAGATAAGAGAAATGTTGGATAGTATTGGACACTATAGCGTAGTAACTGAGAAAATACAATACTAATTACCGCCATAGTAAGCAAGGGATTTAACATAACCCATATAAAACCAAGAACTGATCTCTTGTAGCGCACTTTGAGATCCCGGGATACCAGATTCCTTACAAGAAAGCGGTATCGCAGGAGTTCTTTGAATTCAAAGATACTCCGCAACTTTATAGCTTTTGAGTCATAAATTGGAACTGCTGTTTGCTTCATGATGGTATACCTTAGACAGGTTATTATTGGTTTCGCCTGCTTTTATTGCTCTTTTTCCCTCTATCTCAACGCATCTTTTATGAGTAAAGTAACAAATTGTACTACTATCGACCTCGGCAAAGAGAACTAAAGATGTGCGAGGCTGAGGCATGGGAGGACTGGGCGTTAGCGTCCCGTCAAGTATGTAAAATTGGTCGCACCATCTCATACTAAGAAGCACCTTGGTCATGAAATCACGCATACAAAGGTGAACGTCATCCATGTTACTTCCTGTTTCGCAGACCGTCTTTCGTGTTGAAGTGGCTCAGTGCCATTCTCAAACTCGGGCCATTGTAGAGGTAATGACGAACAATCGTAACGCAACGGCATGGGTGGCTGAGAAACAGGAGGTGTCCCATTTCTCGTAACCCAAGAAACGCAGGTGAGGTAAGGCCCGTATTTATTGATGAATTCTCTGGACAGGAGATGAAGGATGGGCCCGCCCACCTGGAAGCAAATGGGGATGAAACAGAATTTGAGCTAGAACGGCTTTCGATTAGTAGAAGGTTGTTGAGCTGGCGTACTATTCTTCCTCTGGTTGTGGTGATTGTAGTCTTTGCGCTGGTAGCACAACACCTTGGTCTGGAGTTTAACCCCAAAGGTATCGCCTCGGCACTTGCCCAAGCCAATATCTGGGTATTTCTGGCCGGTTTCATAGTCTATTATAGCTCGTTCCCACTCCGTGTCTTGCGATGGAAGCTCATGCTACAAAATGTCGGCTATCGCAAGGAGCAAGGAGTTCACCTGCCAGGCTTTCTGCCTTTGTCGAAAATTCTCTATCTTTCCTGGTTCGCAAACCTGATTGTGCCAGCGAAGCTGGGCGATATTTATCGCGCCTATCTCCTGCGGCAGGAATCCAAAGCCCCAGCTACCCGTTCGTTTGGAACTGTTCTGGCCGAGCGAATTCTTGATCTGGTCACGCTCCTGCTGCTTTTTATTTCAGCGGTATTGATTAGCCTACATGGGCAACTGCCGTCTCAACTTGAACTTGCCCTCCATATCTGTTTGGTGTTGTTGGTCTGTTTGATTGCTGGGCTAGTCCTCCTACGAGGGTATCATGGCAAGATTCGCCTACTCATTCCACCGCGCTTCCGGGACTATTACATTCACTTTCAAGAGGGGGCCCTTGGTTCTTTTAAGCGATTGCACCTGCTTGTGCCACTAACACTGACGATATGGTCGATGGAGGCGCTGCGCTTCATGTTTGTGGCGCTGGCAACCAGGATGTTGGGAGGAGATCCGATCCATATCTTCACAGCAGCGCTCTTTATCTCATTAGGCGAGGCATTACTGACGACCGTGCCTTTGACCAGTGGTGGTGTGGGCTTCGTCGAATCAGGAATGCTTGCTATGATATTGCTCTTTATCCCTCATACGGCGGCAGCGCAGAATGGAGCTGCCGCGACTATTGTACTGGATCGCATGATTAGCCTAGTGAGTACGCTGATCTTTGGAGGCATTCTTTTCTTCTTTACTATGTTTAGTAAGAAATCGCTCAAGGCCCAAACAGCTAGGGGAAAGGAATTGATCCTTAAAGAAAAGAGAGAATCCGCAGGAGCACCCAATAAGCAATAAAGATAGGGTGATGTATGTCTGTGCTGATATTTATTGTAGTAAATTTAGTCGTACTCATAGGTGCTATAGCCGCAACCCATTGTCTCAGGTTAACGGGATCAATACCTATCCTTTTAGCTATTTTTACTTTCTCAATGTCCCAAATCATGGTCTCTTTGCTCTTTGCTGGTGTAGTGTTGGAAGCCTTTAATTCAGTTGTTGTTTTCTTCATCAACCTGATCATTACTACGCTATTAGTAGTATTGACCCTCCGATATAGGGGAAAGAATATTCCGAAGCCATGGCTTGCCCTTCAGGGTATGATCTCAAACCTGTTCAAGGAATTACTGCATGATCCTTGGGCATGCGCCTTATTACTTTTAACGTTAGGCGAAATAATATGGGTGGCTTTTCTGGCCTATTTACTCCCTTCCCATGATTACGATGCCTTGACATATCATTTACCATCCGCCGTTGCCTGGATACAGGCGCAGAAAATAGGGATCATTCCTTATTCTATCTGGTCCAACGGATACCCAGCAAACGCAGAGTTATTCTTTGCGTGGTTGATACTCTTTCTACATACTGATGTCCTCGTACGCATGGGACAACTGATTTTCGCAATAGGAGGAATGTTGGCTGTTGTCGGGTTGGGAAGGTCCAGTGGCCTCAAGTGTACATCTGCCCTAGCCGCAGGGTGTCTTTTCTTCTTGACCCCCATCGTCCTTCTACAAGCTATCTCGAATTATGTTGATGTTGCCTTCGCTTCCATGTTCTTAGTGTGTTTCTATTTCCTGTTCCGCTACATAGAGCATCAAAGCAAGGCTGACCTACTCCTGGCAGGGTTAGCTGGTGGGATCACTCTAGGGATAAAGTCATCTGGATTGGCTTATGTTGGAATCAGCCTACTGGTGCTGCTAGTTGTCTCTCTCTATCGGCGCCAGCTTAATTTCAAGCAGACGACCAGGTTATTGCTTGTTCTGGGAGCACCGCTCTTACTTTTAGGTTCCTATTGGTATCTGCGCACATGGGTTGCTTATGGTAATCCTTTCTACCCTATTACTGTACGTCTTCTGGGCTACACTCTTCCTGGCGTAGGGACATTTCAGAGCCTGGTTCTGGGGGCTAACGTTCCCCAGGAATTAGTAGGGCACTCTTGGTGGCAACAGATCCTCCTTTCCTGGTGGAGCGAACCCCCAAAACCCACGTACTCTCTCTGCATTTATAATCAACTGGGAAATTGTGGCTCTGGCTTAAACGGATACTATGTCTATGATCAGCGTTTGGGGGGATTCGGACCTCAGTGGACATATCTCGCCATGCCTGCTCTGGTGGTTTTTATTGCCTATAGCTTATACAGGCAAAGAGGTCTTTTTTTTACCTTTCTCCTACCATTCATAGTGATCTTCTTTGTCCAACCTGCTAACTGGTGGAGCCGGTACACGATCTTCATCGTGGCGCCAGGAGCGATTGCCTTGCCATACGTGATAGATAAGTTAAACAGATGGTGGTTGAGAGGACTCCTTCAGGTGGTTGGTCTGATATTAGTGCTTATCTCTCTTTATTTTAGTTCAGCCCAACTTTACTTCTCTCCTCAGCTCGCCCTTCATGCCCTGGGAATGCAACCTGAGCAGCGAACTATTGGGAATCTGTGGTATCCTCAATTTCGCTGGGTGGACCATGTACCGCCAGGGTCACGCATTGCTCTCACAGGTTACAATGACGTCGTGTGGTGTGTATACCCGCTTTTCGGTTCTCAGCTTAACAACCAGGTATTCATGATACAACCCCAAAACTCTGCCGATTTCATGAAGACCCTACAATCTCAGCACATACAGTACCTGGATACTACCAAGGGCAGTGATTACGCGCAATGGGCGGGTGCAGATCCAGAGCATTTCCATTTGATAGATAAGTACGGAACAAATCTGGTCTATGAAATAGGCTGGTAGATGTTTGGGACGCGGCTATCATCTCCTTTCTTCTCGTTTTCACCCATCGGTTGTTTGTTGATAACGGGGCAGGTCAGGCGAAGAGCAGAGAGAGCGCGTTGAGCGTCCTGGAGACTTTTGTTAATGATACGTGTTCTCTATGTGGCCGATTCCCTCATGGCAGGAGGAATCGAGTCTCAACTGGTGGAGCTAGTAACCAGGTTGGATCGCAGCCGCTTTGATCCACATGTTCTCTGCCTGTATGGGCCAAAAGCTCGAAATCTGCACTTTGCCTCTCAGATTCGTGCTGCTGGCATCAGTCTCTATACCCCCGATCTGGGCTGGAGCGCCTGGGATAAAGCCAGGGGAATAGCCTCTATCATCCGAGTAGCGCGGGCGGTGCGGCCACAGATTATTCAGGCCGAAGGCTACCATGCCAACCTGCTCATGAGGCTGGCTTTCCCATTCCTGCCCCCTGTAAAGCTCATTGGCACAGTGCGCGGCGTCCTCACAGCGAAACAACGCTTATATGAACGGCTCGGCCAGAGAGTCTGCGCGCACATTGTGGTAAATGCGCCGCACTTAAAAACCATGCTGGTATCCTCTGCCGGGGTGGCAGCACCCAAAATCCTCTCTATCCCCAATGGAATAACCTTGGAGCGATATATTCAGCCGCATGATGAGATGTTCCGCTGCCATGTCGCTCCCGGTTCTCGCCGTGTCTTTGTGAGCATGGGCCGTATCTCTTCCGAAAAGAATATGCACTGGATCGCCCAGGCGTTTGGGATATTGAAGCGACAGAGCCGCTTGCCTTCTGATGTGCGCTGTTTTATCGTGGGGCCAGTTCAAGGAGCCGCCGCCCAGAAGGCTCTTGATGCGGTAATCCTGCAAGATGAATTAGGCGAGGTGGTCATCCAGCATCCAGAAACCCCTTATCCTGAAGATTATTATCATGCCTGCGATGCAACGATCTTGTATTCTCCAGCCGAGGGGTTGCCCAATGTCAGCATAGAATCTCTGGCTGCGGGACGCCCGGTGATCATCTCTCAGGCGGCGAATGCTGCCGGGGTCATTGAAGACGGTGTCACCGGTTGGGTCGCACCGACGAATGATGTGTCATCTCTGGCCGACATCCTTCATCATGTCATGATGATGTCGGATGCTGAGTTGGTCCAGATGCGTCAAGCTTGCTTGCAGCGCGCCCAGGACTATTCAGTGGAAACACTAGTTCAACGCTATATGACCCTGTACGAGACATGGCAGCCTGCTGCATTACTTTCTATCTCTCCATCTAACGTCTAGCATGAACACTGCGCCTCTTTCCGCATAGATTTTGCAAACATAGAGAAGGCTTGTGGTACGTATAATGGTTCGGCGCTTTATTCAGTCAGGTGGACGCTCAAGGCTTCCTTTTCGTTTTGTTGGGCCTGGGCTGTGTCTTTCATTCGTGCTCTTTTTCTTCTGGCATCACCCGCCTGCTTCACTGATCCTGCTGGGCATCGCGGCTGGACTGGCCTGGATGCGCCTTGAGATTGCCATTGCCCTGCTGCCACTCACATTCCCCTATTACCTTGATCTTCTCCCTCTCAACTCCAGCGGCTCTCTCGCATTCTCTCTGAATGAGCTTGGCGTGCTTATCTGTCTGGGAGTGGCCTGTTTACGGAATATCCTTCTGGCGCAGGAGCGGCGTGCCACCTGGGAATGGTTACACGGTTTGTGGAGGCGCGCACGCCTGTTGTTATTACCAGCCCTGTTGTTCCTGATTGGCGCCGCGCTGGCTGTCCTCGTTTCCCCTGATCGGCATGAGAGTCTGCGCGCGTATCGGGAAGAGATTCTTGAGCCAATCCTGTATTTTCTGCTCATCTTGCGCTATTTGCGAACCCGCGATGATCTGGCGCGCACGATGGGAGCTTTTATTCTCTCCACCACAATTGCCGCCGGTATGGGCATCATTCAAGGTCTATTGCATATCACCAGTGATTTGCTGATTGTGGATGCTACTACCTTCCGGGTCAATGGGCCCTATGGTAGCCCGAACAATCTGGCGTTTCTGCTGGACCGGGCGCTGCCCATCCTGCTGGCGCTGACGTTTCTGGGTGTGCGTCGTCCAGCCGCCGATGCTTCGCAAGAGCCGCCTGCCTGGCGTGACCCACTGCGGTGGATTTGCCTGGGAGCAATGATACCGCTGGTGTGGGCGCTCTATTGGACCGGTTCGCGCGGGGCAGAGGTGGCGCTGCTGGGGGTACTCTTCCTGTACTTTATCTTCGAGGTCCGCCACTGGGGCGCGATCCTGGCTGTGGCAGGCGCTGGTGTGCTGTGTGTGGCACTCTTCTGGTCGCGCATCCTCCAGTTGTTCAACGAGGCAGGGCATGGGCTGCTCTCCGAGCGATTCCTCTTGTGGAAAGCGGCGCTCTTGATCATTCGTGATCATCTCTTGCTGGGTACTGGCCCTGACAGTTTCAATACTCTGTATATTCCAACAGCGCCCAATTCTTACGCACTCCAGGCGCTGGATGGGCAATCCTTCCCTGCCGCCTATAATCCTCACCTCTCGCACCCGCACAACTTCTTCCTTGATTTTTGGATCAGCAGCGGCTTGCTGGGAGTAGTTGCGTGGTTCTGGCTGCTCGCTGCCTCTGCAACCATCCTGGCGCGCACCTATCGCCTGTGCGCACCCCCTCTGCGCCAGGGAAGGATTCTCCAGCGCCTGCTGCTCGGTATAGCGGGGGCCATTGTGACATCTCTGGTACATGGGTTGGTTGATAACTCGTATTTTGTGCCGGATCTGGCGCTGATGTTCTGGTTCTTCATGGGCACGCTGCTTGTAATCCAGGCTATTGCTCAGCGTGAAAACCAGATTATACATTCCCAGCAGAAGAAAGGCGCAGTCCCAGAGACGCCTCTTGAAGCATCACTTTTGGCTACACGCGACGATGTGATGTGATAGGATGAGATGCTGCAAAGTGTGAAGTGAGACCTTTCTTGCCGCTATAGCGTCATGTATCATGGTGCTATGGAGAAATCGCGGAGTGCCTCGAAGTCTGTAAGTGGCTGTCTACGCAAAGCGAGAAAGAGAAATCTATGCCGCGCGGTGGCTATTATCCAACACAAACCTTCGGGTACGACCCGATGCAGCCGGTGCGCCCAGATGGGTTGCAAGAATACTATCAACCACCGGCTCCCTGGCCCAAGTCTCGCAAGCGTCGTCGCTGGGGCCGTTGGGTAGCCCTGACTTTCCTCGTCCTGCTGATCATTGTGGTGGCGCTGGGCGTGATCGTCGGGCAGCGCGCCTACGCCTTCGGCCAGGCTATCTCCACCCAATCGCCGCTCAGCAGCCAGATTGACCTTAACGGCACGAATCGCGTCAATCTGCTAGTTATGGGCTTTGGCGGTGGCAACCACCCCGGCGCGTATCTGACCGATTCCATGCTCATCATCAGCATTCAGCCTCAGACCGGCCAGACGGCACTCATCTCGGTACCCCGTGACCTCTGGGTACAGATTCCGCCGGATTCAGGGCGCTATGGCAAACTCAACTCAGCCTATGAGTATGGGCTGGATAATGGGTATGGCACAGTGCAGGCGGGCAAAGTCGCCGCTGGTGATATTACTGCGCAAAAGCTCAGCGATGTTACGGGGTTATCAGTCAAATATTGGATGACGCTCGACTTCAGCGGCTTCCGCGAACTGGTTGACGCGCTGGGCGGCGTTGATGTAAACGTGCAGCACAGCTTTACGGCGCTCTATCCCAAGAACGATGACCCTAGCATTGATGCTTCCTGGATCACCGTGACGTTCAAGGCCGGACCGCAGCATATGGATGGCGCGCATGCCATTGAGTACGCGCGGGCGCGGGAGGTGACGGGTGGCGATCCCACCGAGGGTACCGATTTTGCTCGCTCGGCGCGCCAGCAGATTCTCATCAAAGCCATTGTCTCGAAGATGACACAGGTTTCCGAGTGGCCTCATCTCTTTGGCGCGATGGATGCCCTGCAAAAGAGCATTTACACCAATCTGTCTGCGCTCGACCTCTATCATTTCGTGGGTAAGATGGACCTGAACAATGCCAAGCATATTGGCCTTTCCAATCAAAACGTGCTGGTGGATAGTTCGACAGATGACGGCCAGTATATCTTGCAGCCCCGCAATGGCAACTGGGATTTAGTGAAGCAATACATCCAGCAGCAGCTAGGTAAAAAATAACAACCGTGAAGGAGCCGCTAAGCGTGGTATCAGTGCTGCCACTTGGCCCCTATCATCCGGCGCTGCCAGAGCCGGTCTGGTACCAATTACACCTTGAAGGCGAAACGATTGCCAGCGTCGAGATCACCACTGGCTACACGCATCGTGGCGTAGAAACGCTGCTCGCTCAGCGCGGCATCGAAGAGGGACTGAAGCTGGCTGAGCGGCTGTGCGGCAGCGCGGCGCATCATCACCGCCTGGCGCTCTGCCTGGTGTTGGAGGGGCTGGCCGAGGTCAAGCCGCCGCCACGCGCCCGCGCTCTGCGCAGCCTCTTTTGCGAAGTGGAGCGGCTCCTTTCGCACCTCGCCTGGGCCGCCCAACTCGCGCGTGCCGCCGAGCGCCCGCGCGCCTTCTACGTCGCTATCGAAGCGCACGAACACCTGCTGGAGAAGATGGAGCAAGCGACAGGCCATCGTCTGCTGTGGGGCTTGCCCGTCCCTGGCGGCATCGCTTCCGCGCCGGATTGCGCGCCGGTGGAGCAGGCGCTTCAGCAGATGAGCGCGGCGCTTGACCAGCTAGAGCAGCAGCTTGTCCACAACCGAGAGATGCAGCGGCGCACACGTGCGCTGGCAACGATCACTACCGATCAGGCGCGTCAACTGAAACTAACGGGGCCAGTGGCAAGGGCTTCTGGCTTGAACGACGATGCGCGGCGCGAATACCTCTACGACGCCTACGCCGACCTGAACCTGACCGAACGCGCGAGCAGCGTCGCAGGAGACACACACGCCAGAATAGCCGCGCGGCTAGGCGAGATGCGCGAGGGCATCGAACTCGCCACGCAGTTGATTGAGCAGCTTCCCGATGGGCCGCTGGCGCAGCCCTTCCCTGATCTCCTTCCATCTGGCGAGGCCGAAGCTTCTCTCGAAGGGCCGCAGGGCCGCGAAACCTGGCAGGCGCGCGGCGATGGATCCGCCCGCCCGGCCAGCGTGACCATCACCACCGCCAGCCAGCGCAACCTGGCAGCGGTTCCCCTGGCGCTGGAGGGGAACAAACTCAGCGACGCGCTGCTCATCCTGGCAAGCCTGGATATATGCGTAGCTTGTGTGGATAAATAACGACTGATCTTGTAGTTGCTCACTACCACCACCTGGAAAGGAGCATCCAGTGTCACAGGCACCCATCCCTCTGCTGGAAGTTGATGAAGCGCAGATCACCATCATTGTGGATAACAGCCTCGATCTCCTGATGGCCGGAAGCGACGTTGCCCGGCGCTATCCCCTGCGCGCAGACCTCTTTGAGCGCGCTCAGCCACAGGCCGAGCATGGGTTTTCCGCCCTGATTCATCTGAAACGCGGCGAGAAGACCGGAACGATTCTGTTTGATACCGGCATCAGCCCTCAAGGCATCCTGCATAATATGGACGCCCTGGAGATTCGTCCCGGCGAGACGCGGGCGATCATTGTCAGTCACGGTCACGCCGATCATACGATGGGGCTGCTCGGCCTGCTCACTCGGCTGGGCACGCGCAAGCTGCCGCTGGTTCTGCACCCCGACGCCTACCTGGAGCGGAAAATCGTCCTGCCAACCGGGATGGAAATCAACCTTCCCCCGCCGCGCAAGAGTGATTTGCAGCGCGAAAACATCGAAGTCATCGAAGAGGTTGGCCCCTCGCTGCTGGTGGAGGGCATGCTGCTGGTCTCTGGGGAAGTGGCCCGCACTACCGATTTTGAACAAGGATTTCCCATCCACTACGCCAAACGTCATGATGCCTGGGAGCCTGATCCGCTGATCCACGACGACCAGTGCGCCATCATCCACGTGCGTGGCAAAGGGCTGGTCATCGTGACCGGATGCGGTCATGCGGGGATTGTAAACATCATCCGTAACGCGCAGCGCCTCACCGGCATTCAGACCATCTATGCAGTGGTTGGCGGTTTCCACCTGACCGGCGCGATCTTTGAGCCGATCATTCCGGCCACCATTGCCGCGTTAGAGCAGTTCAGGCCACGCTATCTGATGCCCTGCCACTGCACCGGCTGGAAGGCCGTTCACCAGATTGCGCGCACCATGCCAGAAGCGTTCATTGCCAGCAGCGTCGGCACCACGCTGGTTCTCTGAAGAAATCCCTGACTCCAGTGAGCTATCGCGTGGTATTATGCTGCCAAAGGCATTCAGAGCAGCCGTTGAAGAGGCGTTACAAGCATCATAGGCATGGGTAGACAATGATCTCACTCGCGTTGTTACTGGGTTTGCTTGGTCTCGTTCCGGTGGTATCCGGCGCGATCTTGATACTGGCTGCCAGAGTGCTGTCGCGGCTCGTCGCGGCCATCTGGTGCGGCATCGTGCTGCTCTTCAGCCTGCTCGTTGTCTTATTTTTTATCCGGCTGCTGGCCTACGGTGATACCATCCAGGCTACCGCATTTGCTCCTGCTGGCTGGGCGCGCTGGCTCCAGCTAAGTTATCAGGTTGACAGCTTCAATATCTTTGGCGCGATGATCGTCGGCGTGCTGGCGAGCGCGGCAGCCGCTGTGCTGATCGCCCTCGAACCTGAGCAGGCCCCACAGCAAGGGCCGGGTGAGCAGGGAAACGGCGCCTGGCAGTTGGGCGTATTGCTGATCGCGCTGGGCGCTGTCTTTACGGCCATTTTCGCCAACAGCGCGCTCTGGATGGTGGTCGGCTGGGGAATGACGAGTCTGTGCGCGTTCACGCTCTACATCCAGGGCCAGAGCCGCAAGCGCGCGAGCATGCTGCTGGCTATACCCTGTATCTCGGCCCTCATCCTCTATCTCTCCCTGCTTCCGGCCATCAGCACACTCGATGATAAGCGGCTGGATTTGCTCAATGGCCTGGGGCGCGAACCATTCTGGGCAGCGCTTCTCATGCTCGCCGCGCTGCTCGCGCCGGGCGTGGCTTTGCTCAGCCAGCAGGTCATCCCGACCAACGCGCCGCGCCAGGCAGGTATGAGCCAGATCGCCATCTTCGTGTTGATGGCGTCGCCTGTCACCTTCACTGCTTTTGCGCGGCTCGCGCTGTTGATTGCCGGTCCTGGCGAGGTCACGCCAGGCAATGGCTCTATCGGCTGGCAAGCTTATAGCCTGGTCGTCATCTGGGTCTGTGCAGCACTGGCGCTGGGGGCTGCGCTGCTGGCGATGCGCGCAGCCCAACGTGTCACGCTCCCACTCTTTTTGAGCGTTCAGCTGCTCAGTTGGATGCTGGCAGGCGTCGCCATCACAGGTACAGCGGCTCTGAACGGCGCGCTGCTGTTCAAGCTGCTGCGCTTTCTGGCGCTGGGCGCGCTGCTGCTGGCGGGAGGACGCAAGCCAGCGCAGCCCATTTTAAGCATGAGTTGGTGGCTGGCGGCGCTGGCGCTGAGCGCGCTGCCCTTTGCCGCCGGATTCAGCAGCGCCTGGCTTATCACCAGCGGCGCAGCAGCGGCTGGCCCGGCCTGGGTCGCCGGGGTCGGCGTGAACTGGCTGGCCCTGCTGCTGGTCACGCTGGCAATCGTGCGTGTCGGCGGCGCGGAGCCAGCCCCCGCTGCCGGAGCGCCTGCGCCTGGACTCTCCAGCCGACCTGAGCCGCTGCCCAGCTTCCTGACGTTTCTACTCGCCCTGCTGGCGCTGGTGATAGGTATCGCGCCAGAGGTGGCCGTGAACTTCTTTACCGGCCCTGCCGCCAACGCGCTGCCAGTCATCGCCAGCCAGGCGCCCGGAGCCGGTGTCCTGACCAATCAGATTGGCTTGCTCAGCGCGACAGGAACCTGGCTGCCAGGACTTTTCTGGCTGCTGGCGCTGGTTCTGCTCCTGCTGTGCTTCTTCCTCACGCGCCACGCGCGCCAGCCAGCGAGCGCCCCGGTCTTTATGGGCGGCGAGGCCGAAGCGGTCAACGCAGGTGATACAATATCCGCATCGCCTCCGCAGACAGAGCAAGCGCGCGAACCAGAGAGCTTGCCGCAGAGCTAACCACCGATGAGACTGGAGTAGGTACCCCCGTGTTTGGACGCCAGGCCAGCCAGCATTCCGTCTGGCTCTTCCCATTGAACAGCGGCTCCTGCAACGGGTGCGAGCAGGAGATACAGGCGCTGCACGCCGCGCGCTACGCGCTGGAAGAGGTCGGCATCGCCTTTGCCAGCAGCCCGCGCCACGCCGATATTTTGCTGCTTACCGGCATCATGACCCCACGCAGCAGAGAGGCCGCGCGCCGTGTCTGGGAATTACTGCCCGAACCGCGTGCTATTGTCGCGGTTGGCGATTGTCCGATCAACGGCAGCGTCTTTCGTGGGCAAGAGGGCTTCACGCCTGCCGGAGAAACGCTGCCCATTGATGTCGAACTTCCTGGCTGCCCACCCTCACCAACCCTGATTCTGGAAGGCATCGAGGCCGCGATCAAGCTGCTCGATGGAGAGGGTGAAGAGGAGACTGAAGAGGAAGAAGAAACCGCGCCCGAAAGCGACCACGCAGAAGAGCGCCAGCCTGGCGGCGAGGATGAAGAAAGGCAGACCGAGGATCAGCTATGAATATCATCCTGCGCTATGCGATCACCATCCTGCTCTATCCAGGGGGAATGTTTGCCCTGCTGGCGGGCTGGGTATTGCTCTGGCTGGCCGGGAGCCTGAGCGCGCGCTGGCGCGGCATACGCGGAACAAGCCTGTTGCAGCCAGCGAGGGATTTCTTCAAGCTGCTCAATAAGACCACCAGCCTGCCTATTGGAGCCGAAACCGGCGTGCGCCTGATTCCACTGCTGGCCGTTGTCGCGCCGCTGCTGGCGCTGGTTCTGCTGCCGCTGCCTGGAAATCTGGCCGCCGATTCGTCCACGACCAGCGGCGATCTGCTGGCTGTGCTGTTCCTGCTCCTGCTGCCCGCGCTCGCGCCAGTTTTCCTGGGGAATCTGCTGGCCTCGCCCTATGGCCGCGTCGCCGCCCAACGCGCCGTCCGTCGCGCCGCGTTGTTGGCTGCTTTGCTCCTGCTCAGCGCGTTGGCGATTGCAGCGCAGCGCGGCTCGCTCAGTCTGGCCCTCTTGACGACTCCGCAGAGCCATCCGTCCGCCGCCAACATCATTCTGGACGCTCTGGCCGGGCTGATCTTCCTGCTCTGCCTTCCCGCGCTCATCCCCCAGCCAGCGTGGGGAATCTTTCAGAGCAGCCCCGAATTGATCGCCGGACCCTATACCGACCTGACCGGCGCAGACCTGGCGCTCATGCAGCTTAGCGCGACTTTGCAGCAAATTGCCGCCGCGAGCCTGCTGGCAAGCCTCTTCATCCTGCCCTACGTCCCTGGCGGCTCGCTGGCGCAGGTCGTCGTCTATTTGATAACACTGCTGCTCAGCAGCCTGGTTATCGGGCTGCTCAGGTGGGGCCGCGCGAGCTACTCTTTCGCCAGATAGCGCAGCACTTGCATAATCTGCTCTTCCAGGTTGGCGCTGCTGCTTTCAGGGGGCAGCTTATTATAGGCGGTCTGCGCGGCAGCTATGCTGTAGCCCAGGTTCGTCAGTGCCTCGATCACCTCTGCCCGCGCCGAATTATAGCCAGCGGCGGCTCCAGCGCCTGACAGGACGGGCGCGCCCTTAGCAAACTTTTCACGCAGTTCCAACACCAGCCGCCCTGCCAGCTTCTTGCCCACGCCGGGGATCAAGGTCAGGCGCTGCTCATCGCCATTGATGACCGCCTGGCGAAACGCCTCGGCGCTCATTGATGAGAGGATCGCCAGCCCCATGCGCGGCCCAACACCCGTGACATTCAGCAGCGTCTCAAAAAGCTGGAGGTCTTCCAGCGCAGCAAAGCCATAGAGCGCGATAACCTCTTCGCGCACATAAAGGTGGGTGTGCAGCGTCACCTCGTCGCCCACGCTGCCAAGCTGGCTAAGCGTCGTCACGGGCGCTTGCACCAGCAATGTCACGCCGCCCACGCGCACCAACGCGCCGGTCAGTGTCTTGCCCTCCAGAACCCCATGCACCGCTGCAATCATCAATTTCTCCATAACAACTGTGTTTGTGGCAGGCTGTGCAGGTGGCAGATCGCAATGGCGGCGGCATCGGCAGCGTCATCCGGCCTGGGTACAGCGGGCAGATGCAGCAGAATACGCACCATCTCGCCTACCTGCTCTTTGGTCGCGTTACCATAACCATGCACCGCCTGTTTCACCTGCCTGGGCGTATATTCGCAGACCTCCAGCCCCGCGTTCACCGCCGCCAGCAGCACCGCGCCGCGCGCCTGCCCCACTGCCATCGCGGTGCGCGCGTTTCTGGCAAAGAAGAGTTCTTCTACCGCGGCATCCTGCGGCTCATAACGCGCGATCAACTCGCCCAGCCCGCGATAAATCCGCTGCAAGCGCAGCGGCAGCGCCATCCCGGCTGGCGTCGTCAGCACATCGCAAGCGAGGAGGGTCAGATCGTCGCCGCGCGCCGCCACCACTGCATAGCCAACGATGGCTGTGCCAGGATCAATGCCCAGAGTGACGCGCAGCGGGCGCTGCTGCGTTGAAAAGGTCATGCCTTCGCCTCCTTGCTCTTAGGTATACCACATTTTGCCGCCAGGCGCACGATTTCCCTCTCCTTCCCCAAAAAAGAGCGGCCCCAGCGCGTCATACGTGGGGTCGCATCATCTGTCTGGCGGTTGTCATCGGCCCTTAGCCCTCAAGCTGTGCAGCCAGAGAATCCGAGAACTCGGCGTTTGTATAAACGTTCTGCACATCATCCAGGTCTTCCAACTTCTCAATCAAACGGTACGCCTGGACGCTGGTTTTGTCATCAAGCTCAACCGTCGTTTTGGCAATCAGCGTGGTCTCAGCTTTAGAGATTGGGTACTTCTTCTTCTCAAGCTCGGCGCGCACGGCATCCACTTCCGCCGGATCGGTATAGATCGTCAGCGTCTCGGCGCCTTCCTCTACCGGGTCCATATCTTCGGCTCCGGCATCAATGGCTGCCAGCGTTACCTCATCAGCATTCAGTTTGCCCAGGGGGATTTCAATCACCCCTTTCTGCTCGAACAACCAGTCTACACAGCCGTTTTCACCCAGGTTCCCACCGTTGCGACTGAAGACATTGCGGATTTCGGCCACTGTGCGATTGCGGTTATCGGTCATCACCTGAACCAGCACAGCAGTGCCAGCCGGGCCATAGCCCTCGTAAGTAATCTCTTCAATCGAAGCGCCGTCGCCGCCGCCCAGCGCGCGCTTGATGGATCGCTCGATATTCTCCATTGGCATATTGGCTTCGCGCGCGTGCTGGACCGCCATACGCAGGCGAAAGTTCGCGGCAGGATCACCACTGCCGCCCTCGCGGACCGCAACGATGATTTCCCGCCCCAGGCGAGTAAAAATCTGCCCTCTTCTGGCGTCGTTGACGCCTTTTTGTCGGCGTATTTGCGCCCATTTCGAATGGCCTGACATCGTGCAATCGCCCCCTCATGATTCTCAAGCGACCGAAAGCAGGCGGCTCTTTTGCCCGCTTTCACCTACTCGCATCATCACTAAGTTGTACTGCATAGAGGATGCTGAGCGCAGATATACACTGCTTCGTCGTATCTTGGTGTTTGTAGGGCCATTGTACCACGCCAGCAGCCTATTGCCAATATGCCTCCAGGCAGACGTTATACTGTGCCGTTGCCCGTTCCTCGGTCTCCACTTGACCGAAACAGGAACACATGCGATACTCTCAGCATTAAAGCAGACATACACACACACAGCGCGCCTGTCCGAAAGTACCGTTTCCAGGCTGCGCTTCGTCTCTTTTTCAAGGGGAATGGGAAGATGCAGAGTCGAGAACGCACAGGCGGAGTGCGCGCCGCAGCAGCGGTGACACTGGCGCGGTTGTCCGGGGCGCTGATCCGCCGCCTGGGCATGGGCGGCGGCGCCAGCCTGCCCGGCATCGTGGCCCGCCGCGTGGACCCGACCATAATACGCCGCCTTTCGGGCCAGCTTGCCAGGGGCAGCATCGTTGTCACTGCCACCAACGGCAAAACCACGACCTGCGGCCTGATCGCCGCTATCCTGCGTCAAGGGGGGCTGCGTGTCTGGCGCAACCGGGAAGGCTCCAATCTCATCAACGGCGTTGCCGCCGCGTTGATTATTCGCGCTAATTTCGATGGCCGCCTGCGCCGGGGCGACAATACAATTGCCATTTTCGAGGTAGATGAAGCCGCCTTCCCCGCCGTCGTGCGCGAGTTGCAGCCGCGCGCCATCGTCATCAATAATCTCTTCCGCGACCAGCTTGACCGCTATGGCGAAGTGGAGACGGTTGCCATGCGCTGGCGCGAAACGCTGGCGGAAATCTCGCCGGAGACGGTTCTGGTCCTCAACGCCGATGACCCTTCGATTGCCGCGCTCAGCGCCAGCTTTCGCGGTGAAACGCTCTTTTATGGCATCAACGACGCCCGCCAGGCCATCGCGGCGGAGGGCAAAGCCAGCGAGCAAGGCCAGACCATTGACGCCCGCACCTGCCCACGCTGCGGGGCCGATCTGGAGTACAGCCTGCGCTTTTACAGCCATATCGGCCACTATACCTGCGCCTCCTGCGGCGAGCACCGTCCCGCACCGGCGGTTTTCGCCACCGGGGTTGCCAAAGAGCAGTTTGATCGCCAGCGTATCACCATCAGCAGCCCAGGGGGCGCGGGCGAGGCACTGATCGCCCTGCCAGGCTTCTATAACGTGTACAATGCGCTGGCCGCCGCCACCGTCGCTGCGGGGCTTGGCATCGATCTTCCTGCTGTCCTGGCTGGCCTGGAGCGTTTCCGCCCAGCCTTTGGGCGCGGCGAAACTATCGAGGCCGAAGGACGCACCCTGCGCCTGATGCTCGCCAAAAATCCAACCGGCTTTACCGAAGTACTGCGCACACTCTTCAGCGCAAATCCGGCCAGGCATCTGCTGCTGGTCCTCAATGATAACACGGCGGATGGTCACGACATCTCGTGGATATGGGATGTAGACTTTGAGCAGCTAACCGGCAAAGACCTGGCGCTGACTCTCTCCGGCACGCGCGCCGATGATCTGGCGGTGCGCCTGAAATACGGGGGGGTCAGCGGGGCGGTGGAAGGCGACATTCCTGCCGCCATCACCCAGGCCATCAATGCAACGCCCACAGGCGAAACGCTCTATATCGTGCCGACCTATACCGCTATGCTGGCTGTGCGCGGCGAACTGGAGCGGCGCGGCTATACCGCGCCTTATTGGGAGGGTAAAGATGTCTGAACTTGAAGCGTCAGCGACCGGCGATACCGCAGGGGGTGAGCAGCCCCATTACCAACTGACCCTTGGTCATCTCTACCCTGACCAACTCAACCTCTATGGGGACCGGGGCAACATTCTGTCGCTGCGCGAGCGTTGCCGCTGGCGCGGCATTGATCTTCAGGTGCGCCACCTGGGCGTGGGCGACGCGCTGGCCCCCGACGAATACGATCTCCTCTTCATCGGCGGCGGCCAGGACAAAGAACAGGCTCCCGTCGCGCAAGACCTGCGCGAGATCAAGGCTATTGGCCTGTGGGCCGCTATCGAAGATGATATGCCGGTCCTGGCCGTCTGCGGGGGGTATCAACTGCTGGCCCATTACTATCGCCCCGCCATTGGCCCCGACATGCCAGGGCTAGGCGTCTTCGACGCCTGGACCATTCACAAAGGGCTGCGTGTGGCGCGCTGCATCGGCAACATCGCCATCGAGTGGCAGGGGCAGACGCTGGTGGGCTTCGAGAATCATGGCGGGCGCACCTATCTAGGCACGTCTAAACCACTCGGTAAAGTGCTGGCCGGACACGGCAACAACAGCGAGGACCATACCGAAGGCGCGGTCTATCGCAACACCTTTGGTACCTATCTGCATGGCTCGCTGCTCCCCAAAAACCCGCACTTCGCCGATCACCTGCTCACGCTGGCCTTGCGGCGCAAATATGGGCCGGAAGTCGCGCTGCCGCCGCTGGATGATACGCTGGAATGGCGCGCCCACGAAACGATGCTGCGGCGGCTGAAGGTGACGTTTCCCAAGCGCCAGAGCAATGGACGACAGGCTGGCGATTAAAGTAAGCAGTGCTGAGCGACATCAACACATGGCTCGATGCGCATGTGTAGCCAGGCAGCCTTCATCCAATCCGCAAATGATCTCTGTCCCCCTGCAACTGATGGGCCACGCAGCTATGTTACAATAAATAGAGAAGTTAAGAAATAGAAACGCTTATGCCGCGTAGAAGAGTATGAGGAGGCCCTGCCATGCGTCATCTGCGTATCGCGCTGGCCCAAATCAATGCCGTTGTTGGCGATCTGGATGGCAACCTGCGCCTGATCCTTGAGAACGCGGCGCAGGCTGCTCAGGCAGGGGCTGATCTGATCTGTTTTCCCGAACTGGCGCTGACCGGCTATCCGCCCGAAGACCTGCTGCTCAAGCCCGGCTTTGTTGCCGACAACCTGCGTGCCCTGGACGAACTGGTCCGGCGCTCCGCCAACTATCCCGGCCTCACCATCGTGGCTGGCTTCGTGGACCGCCAGGTGGATATTTATAACGCCGCCGCCGTCATCCACTCTGGCCGACTGGCCGGAGTCTATTACAAGCAATATCTGCCCAACTACGGCGTCTTTGATGAGAATCGCTATTTTCAGGCAGGTACGCTCAGCCCGATCTTCGAGACGAGCGGCGTGCAGGTGGGCGTGAACATCTGCGAAGACATCTGGTATCCCACCGGCCCGGCCACGCTGCAAGCCTACGCCGGAGCCGAGGTGCTGGTGAACATCAACGCCTCCCCATATTTCGCGGGAAAAGGTGACTTCCGCGAGAAGATGCTTGCCACTCGCGCGGCGGATAATGGGCTGATCGTCGCTTATCTCAATATGGTGGGCGGCCAGGATGAAGTGGTTCACGACGGCGCCAGCGTCATCTTCGATCAGAGCGGCAACCTGATCGCTCGCGGCAAACACTGCGCCGAAGACCTGCTGCTGGCCGATCTGGATGTTGAAGCCGTCTTCCGCACGCGCCTGCATGACCCACGCCGCCGCAAAGAACGCCTGGAGTTCACTGATGGACAGGTACCCCATATCCGGGTAACAGATGACGAAAGCCGGCCCCCTGGACAGAACGGACGAGAGCGCCCGCATCCGGCGCGCGCCAGCCTGGAGCAGCCCGACTATACTCCGCGCCCACCGGCTAGAGTGGAACCAAAGCCAGAGCGCCTCGCCGAAATCTACTCCGCGCTGGTGTTGGGGACACGCGACTATACCCACAAGAACGGCTTCAAGCAGGCGGTTATTGGCATTTCCGGCGGCATTGACTCTGCCCTCACCGCCGTGATTGCGGTTGATGCCCTCTTTCCTGAGAATGTCATTGGCGTTTCGATGCCGTCGCGCTATTCCTCCGCAGGCAGCACACGCGACGCGCAGGCGTTGGCCGAGCGGCTGGGCATTCGCTTGCTCACCATCTCCATTGACGACATGTTCAGCGCGGCGCTCGCTGCGCTGGCTCCCGCCTTTGCAGGGACCGAGCCGGGGTTGGCCGAAGAGAATATCCAGGCCCGGCTGCGCGGCGCCACCTGGATGGCGCTCTCCAATAAGTTTGGCTGGCTGGTCTTAACAGCAGGCAACAAGTCGGAGATGGCGACTGGTTACGCCACACTCTATGGCGATATGGCCGGGGGCTTCGCCGTCCTCAAAGATGTCTTCAAGACGCTGCTCTATGACCTCGCGCGCTATCGCAATACGTTGACCCCTGGCGGCGTCATCCCGCAGGCGATCCTCGACAAAGAGCCATCGGCGGAACTGCGCGCCGACCAGCGCGACGTGGACAGCCTGCCGCCCTATCCTATCCTCGATCCCATTCTGCGCGCCTATGTAGAGGATGACCGTACCTTCGAGGAGATGCTGGCACTGGGCTTCGATGGCCCGACGGTCCAAAAAGTGATGACCCTGGTAGATAAGAGCGAATATAAGCGCCGCCAGGCCCCGCCGGGCATCAAGATAACCGGGCGCGCCTTTGGCCGTGACCGACGCCTGCCGCTCACCAGCGCCTATCGCGGCCAACCCGGCCCCTGGTCGGGCGCTCCCGCTGCGCCGGAGCAGCCAACAAAAACGAGCAATTAGGCGGTGTCATGGCATAGTTGTTGCCAGACCCTAACGCCTTCAGAAGAGGCGACGCTCTCTCGCATCTTCTGCCTGAAGGGCCACTATTACAGAATCACTACCAAAGAACCACTACCACAGGGCTATCATCAAAGAAACACTATCACGGACCATTATCACAGAATCACTATCAGAAGAGGTACAGCATGCTTAGCCAGGATCAGCCTTCGCCAGCGAATCGCCTCACCCATTCGACGCTTGGGGAAGGCACCATACCCATCCGTATTACGCAACTGCGTGGCCTGCGGGTCATCAGCCTTTCAGAGGCGCTCAAAATGGGCAAAGTAGAGGATGCGCTGCTTGACCCGACAGCGCGTTGGGTTGCGGCGCTGCGCGTGCGTGGCGCTGGAGCAGGGGGCGGTGAGCATCTTGTCTTGCGCGAAGCCGTCAAACGGGTGGGGCAGCATGCGGTGATTCTGGGCGCGCCAATGGGCATGGGGGACAACCGACAGCCCGAATTTGATCGGATGATTGATCTGAAAACCCTGATTGGGCTGGAAATCGTCACTGACGAAGGCATGCTGCTGGGGCGCATTCGTGATGCCGAGATTGACCCGCAGACGCTCAACGTCATTGAATATGAACTCACGCGCAACTTCTGGGATACCTATCTGCAAACGGGTTTGCGCGTCTCGGCGCAGAGTACACTCAGCGGCAGCAAAGATGTGCTGATCGTCCCGCAATCGGCGGTACACAAAGGGATTTCCATTTCCGAGGGTGTTGATGTTCCCAAGGAGTGGTAGCCACTGGCGAATCACTTTTTGGGCGCGGGCAGCAAGGCATGCTTTTTCTTGGATTCACTCAGCAGCGCCTGGCGTTTGTCTTCCTGCCGATAGATCTTATAGAAGCGCGTGAACATGCTGCGCATCTGGCCGCCGCTCAACTGTTTGCCACTTTCAAAGTATTCCGTCATCACCTGCCCCAAAGCCCACGTACCCGCGGCGGCAATGGCCCCCGAAATCAGGTCGCCGCCAAAGGGTACCAACTTGGCGGCCTGCTCGGCCACATAGCGCAGCGTCAGCCCGGCGGTAATGGTCGCCACCACCTCGCGCGCGCGGCTGGCCGTCAGCGGCTCACCATAGATGGCGGCAATGCGCAGCACCAGCCGAATCTGTGTCCCCAGTAAAATAGGAATATCAACCAGCGGCACCGGCTCCAGCCCGGCGGCCAGGCTCAGCAGCGTCGAGTTGCGGATGATTTTGGCAACTGCCGCCCGCCGAAACGCCGGAAGTTCGCGGCCAATCGCCACGGCGGCTTCGGGGCTGGCATCAATCATCGCCGGAATCAAATCTTCGTTTACATTCGTGCCGTTTTTTGCCGAGATCGGTACCGCCTCTTCGATCTCCAGCCGCACCGCCAGGTCATCGCACAGTTCTTCCGGGTCAGTACGCATCAGGTCGATCTTGTTCACCACAGCGATGATCGGCTTATCGGCGTGCTTCACTTCCTTGTAGAGCGCCTCATCCTCTTTGGTAAAGCCGCGCGTGCCATCAATGAGCAGCAAGATGACCGAAGCTTCTTTAATGCCTCGGTGCATAATATCGGGCAGATGGCCTGGCGTGTCGATCAGCGCAAAGGGACCAAAAGCGCCGCGAATCAGCGTCTTGGTGGTGCCTGCTTCCGGCGAAACCGGCGAGATGCGTTGGCCCTTGAAGGTATTGAAGAGCGTGGACTTGCCACTGTTTGGCATGCCAACCAGGGCGATTTTGGAGGTGAGCGCCCACTGCACTTCTCCCTGGGCCGTCTTCCAATTGACTGCCGTCATAAAATCACGGAACAGCATGATATTTCCAGGCAGTTTGGTGATCGACCCGACGCCAATGCGCCTGCCACCTGACCTCGCCGCAAAAAGTAGCTTGTTCAGCACCATTGTCTTCCCTTCATGTGCGCTCCCCTGCCGGGAATGGCCGCCCACGCCCCCGGCATCGCCAGACACCTGAAATAGCTATTCGCCTGCTCTTCCAGCATACCACAGGAACGCTCATCCGACAAGCGCCGCTTGTGCAAATCTCATGCCGCATCCGGCAAGCAGCATATCTTTGGATGCGTCACCGCAGGCAAGCGCACAAAGGTATTTCCGGGTGGATCGAGGACAGTCGGGATACGATAGACCACTTTCCCCACACTGGCACTGGCGTAGCAGTTCATTGTCTTATACACTACATCATAGCAGGACGATGGCGTCCTGTAAAGAAGATGTCCAAGCAGCCAAAGGAGGCAGCAATGACTCAGAACGCATGCCAGATTTGGGATCTGTGGATCGCTGATGTAGGTCCAATCGGTATCTCTTTTGCGCGTGGTCGGCTGAATCCAACGGATGTGCTGCTGGCGCACGCCTTGCCACAGCAGCTCAATATCGAGGTGCGCGCCGATGACGGCGAAGTGCTGGCGCGTGGCGCCGACCTGCTGCGCACCGCCAACAGCCCTATCGCCCGTCTGCGTCGAGAGGGCCAGACGATCACCCGCGAGGACATCTGGCCCACCGCAGCCGATTATGGAACGCCGGTCATTCTCCCAGGCGGCGAGGTAGGCATCTTGCAGCAGTGGTGGAATGCCCCGGACTACCAGGAGTGGCGTTGGAGCGTGGAGTTTTATAACCATCGCTGAGCAAGCGGGTTTCCAGCGCGCCCAGCGCGGCAACCGCCAGGCGTTCAGCAGGTATGCTATCAATGATGTCTGTGCTCTCCCAGAGTACCGCTGCTTCTATTTGCTGAGCGCAAAATGGGGCAGGCTCCAGGGTCACTCCATGATGCCAAGGGGTCGAGGCCCACACCGCCTTGGAATACACCTGGCCGGGAAGATAGGGGACAATGGCAGGAATGCGCAGTGCGCCAGCCAGATGGCCCGGCCCGGTATCGTTGGATAGGACCAACGCAGCGTGCCTGACCACTATCGCCAGATCGCGCAGCGAAGGCGTTGCGCGCACGCTGGTGCGCACGTTCCGATTGTCCCCGGTAAAATCAATGAACTCATCGGCCACATCGGCCAGTTTGACGCCTATGGGCAAGTCCTCATCCGGCCCACAGGCGACGAGAAAATCAATCTGCTGGTCTGGAAAGCGGCGCGCAACCTGCTGACACATCATCGTCAGCGCCTCACGCCATCTCCCATAACACTTGGCAAGGACAATGGATTGGAAAAAACAGACCACCTGGAGCGCGGAGCGCCGCAGCCGAAATTCGCCTGCCAGAGCGCCGTATCGCGCTTCATCGGCGGCGCTCAGCCATATCCGTGGCTGCGCCAGAAGCCCATCGATCACGCCAGTGGGAAAATCAAACACATCCTCAATAAAATCGGCGTAGCGTCTGTGCCTCCCGCGCTGCGCATAGCTTCTCACCCCGACCCGGAAGAGGCGTCCTAACGTCGTAACCGTGCAGGCATCTCTATCCAGGCTCCCAGACGAACGAGCAAGCGCCCTTTTCTCAATCCGCAGATAAGGCATCCCATCATGCGCACCATGGAGATCGACGACCAGGCTCTTCCTTGCCGCGCTTTGTTGGATGAGCGCTTCAGCGCGTGAAAGTGTTTGCCCAACCGGCGCGCCAGAGACCTGAATCTGAGGCCAGTAGTGTTCCTGGTAAAGCCGTTCATCGAAGAGTTCGAGCGCGCCAGTGTCTATTATCACCCTGATCGCCGTTCCGGCTTTCCCAACAAAACGCAGCGCCAGCAGTATCCCCTCCAGCAGGGCGGTCCCCACAATACACTCACCTAATCGGCCAGACCGGCCTCCCAGGCAGATGATAACCGTATCAGCCTGCTTGAGCGCATGTTGGGCAAGGCGCAGAACACCCCGTTTATCTGGAGAGAGGGGGCGCTGGCGCTTGAGCGCGCCATCATGCAAGAAAGCGAGCGAATGGGTCTGCGCCCCCTGGCTATCAACACGCTCGCGCGCCGGTACCGGCATAGCCTCCAGCGGCATCGCTTATCTCCTTCGATATACATCTAATTTTATGCAAATCTAATTAGATGTATATCAAATTAGATGGGCGATGTCAAGCCCTCTTCACTCCGGCACAGGCCAGCGGCCACAAACTTGCAGATACAGCACTGTAACCGCATTAAGAGACATGTCTGGACGATGGAGTTGACTAAATCAATCAACTTTGTTATACTTATGAAGGTTTGTCTGGTTTCGCCAAAGAGCAGCGTCCCTGATTGGCCTGCATGGTAGATAGGCCAATGATTGTAATGGAGGTTTAAGGACTTATGTCAGGAACAGCAACAGGAGCCACCGCTGACTACACCCAGTATGCTCATCCAGAGGTGCTGGTTGACACCGCCTGGGTGGCGGAGCATCTCAATGACCCCAAGGTCCGTATTGTCGAGGCCGATGAAGATGTCCTGCTCTATGAGGTTGGGCATATCCAGAACGCCGTCAAACTCGATTGGCATGTTGATGTGCAAGACCCCCTGCGCCGGGATTTCGTGAACAAGGCCGACTTCGAGAAACTGGCAAGCCGCTACGGCATCTCGAACGACACCACCGTTGTCTTCTATGGCGACAAAAACAACTGGTACGCTGCCTACAGCTTCTGGCTGTTCAAGCTCTACGGCCACCAGGACGCGCGTATCATGAATGGTGGCCGCGCCAAGTGGGAAGCCGAAGGGCGGGCATTCACCAAAGACGCGCCGACGTTCGCGGCAGCCACCTATCACGCTCAGAACGCCAATCTCTCCATTCGCGCCTTCCGCCACCAGGTGGAAGAACTGCTGGGCAAGTCCGGCTACGCGCTGGTGGATGTGCGCTCCCCCGATGAATACACCGGCAAGCTGCTGCACATGGTCAACTACCCGCAAGAGGGCGCGACGCGCGGCGGCCATATCCCCTCGGCTAAAAACATCCCCTGGGCCAGGGCCGCGCGCGAAGATGGCACGTTCAAGTCTGCCGACGATCTGCGCGCACTCTATGGCGGCGAGGGCGTCACACCCGATAAGCAGGTCGTCGCCTACTGCCGCATCGGCGAACGCTCGGCGCATACGTGGTTTGTGCTAACGCAGTTGCTCGGCTATACGAATGTGCGCAACTATGATGGCTCCTGGACCGAATGGGGCAATCTGGTGAACGCGCCCATCGAAAAGCCGTAAGCGCGGGCAACGGGTTACGAGGCGTTTACGGGAAAAGCCGCCCGATTGGATACCGTGATATAATGCAGGAGGAAGGTTTCCAGCGAAGGGCGCGCTGAGACGTTCCTCGTAACCCATCTTTTTCCCATTGCGCCAAGGAGCATCTTTCCATGAGCATGACCCGTCAGGAAGCTATTGATTTTCTGCTGGAGCATTATCAACACCCTTACCATCGGGGTACGCTTGAAAACCCGGATATTCACCTCACTGGTGGCAGCCCCGGCTGCGCCGATGTGATTACCATGCAGGCCAACTTTGATGAAGACGGCCATCTCAAGGAAGTCTATTTCGAGGGCGAAGGCTGCACTGTCAGTATGGCAGCGGCTTCCTACGTCAGCGAGATCACCGAGGGCATGTCCCCAGAAGAGATAGAGGCCCTCACCTTTGAGGATCTCATTGACGCGCTCGGACGGGAAGTAGTGATGACCCGCCCCACCTGCGCCACGACGGCGCTGGGTACGCTGAAGCAGGGTGTCCACGAATATAAGCGCAAGAAGGAAGCCGCCGGATAGGAGAAAACCCTGGCGGCTTCCTCAGTGGGCCTTACTCGTCATCGGTGAAGCGGAAATACTTAAAGCCCTCGGCGTATCTGAAGTCATGTCCATGCTTGCGGGCTTCGTCAGCCGTACTTTTCGCCCAGCTTTTCATTTCTTCCGCCGGGTTCCAATCTTTGATCTGGCTCTTGTGCTGGCGCAGGGCTTCGATCTTCGCCTCCAGCGTATCGCTGATGTCTACCCAGCGGTCGGCGTTGCGGCTGCTGGCAAGATAGAGTTCCTTGACATCGTGGGGTTCCAGACCCTCTTTGAGCAGATCGGTAAAGATCAAGCGCGTCCCAGCCGCTGGCATGATCGCGGCCATCGTGGCCTCGCCAGCGGCGCGATGATCGGGGTGATTGATGTAGCCCTGGCCGGACCAGAACATCGTTGGGTCTTGACAAATCACCGTGTCCGGGCGAATCTGGCGAATCAGCCGCGCAATATCATGACGCACTTGCAGCGTTGGCTCCAGCGTCGAATCAACATAATGCAGGAAGAGCGCCTCCTTTGCCCCCAGCGTGCGCGCCGCCGCGCGATGTTCCTCCTGGCGAATGGGTACCAGCTTTTCAGAGGTCATTTCGGGATCGCTTGAACCGCAGTTCCCGTCTGTTACCACACAATAATAGACCTCATAGCCCTGGCGCGCCAGATGGGCAATCGTCCCGCCCGCGCCAAACTCGCCATCATCGGGATGCGCCATCACTACCAACGCCCGCTTAGGGTTCTGCTGCTGTTCGTTCGCTGCTGTCTGTTCAGCCATTCGGATTCTTATCCTTCCTTACCTGGAATGAGCATTAATCTCAATTAGCGTTGATCCAACCCCAACTCGACCCGCCAGCGGGCCAGATGCTCAAGCGCCCTGGAGAGCAGGGCTTGATGCTGCGGGTCGTTCAGCCAGCGGCTCGCGCCGGATGAGTGCGGCAGGGGCAGGAGCAGGCGGCCATCCTGCTCTCGATACGTCCCGACGATTTCATCCAGCTTTGCCGGACCCCAGAAGACCTGGATCGCCAGCCCGCCCAGCAGCGCCAGCACTCGCGGGCGCACGATGGCAAGCTCTTCATCCAGATAGGGGCGGCAGAGCGCCTGCTCAGCCGGGGACGGCTTGCGATCACCCGTTCCGCGCGGATTGCGGCCAGGGTCGCAGCGCGTGATCGCCGAAAGATAGATGCGCTCGCGGAAGTCTTCAGGCTGGAAGCCCGCGCGCACAAACCAGCTTTGCAGCACTTTGCCGCCGGGGCCAGCAAAGGGAAGCTGCTTTTCAACCGAGTGATGGCCGGGCGCCTGCCCGATGACCATCACGCGATCCGTCACGCGGCCACGCGCGCCGCCCACCGGATTCGCTACACGCAGGTAGCCGCGCTCCTGGCACAGCCGACAGGCGAGAACGCGCGTCATCAACACTTCCAGCCGTGCCTGACGCTCCCGAAGCGTCTCTTGTCCCGCTGGTTCTATTCGCGCTTCCATCTCTACAGTATAGCCCGTATCCTGGTCTGATGGCAAGTTTATTGACAGCAGCCAGGCCAAAAAGGTATAGTTGGCACAGAGCAATTGGGCAGAACAGCAGGGTCACCGCATGATTACGTTTGTTTGTCAAAAACATGGACCATATCGTATAACATAGAGTGAGGTTCTGCCTTAGCTTCCCTCTCATAAAGCATGTAGAAAACCATTACAGAGGCTCCCGACCAATCTATCCACAGGGACAGCGATGTCCCTGCTGAAGCAAGCCAACGAAGGTGAGGAAGAGTGATATGGCTATTGCTACCGCCAGCAATCAAAGCCTGGCTGAAATTGGTGTAACCAACCTGGGCGCTGTCCACTGGAACCTCTCGGTTCCGCAGCTTGTGGAGCAGGCCATTGCCCGCAGCGAGGCGGTGCTGGCCTCGAACGGGGCGCTGGTTGCCGCCACCGGCTCGCGCACCGGGCGTTCCCCCAAAGATAAGTTCATTGTGCGCACCCCGGAAAACGCCAGCCGTATCGCCTGGGGCAAGATCAACCAGCCCATCGAGCCAGCCGTCTTTAATCGCTTTCGCGCGCGGGTGAGCGCCTATCTCCAGGGGCGCGACGTGTTTGTGCTGGATGCCTGGGTCGGCGCTGACCCGGCCTATCGCCTGCCTATCCGCGTGGTCGCTGAATATGCCTGGCATGAACTCTTCGCTCGCCAACTCTTTCGCCGCATGACCCCGGAGGAGCAGGCGAATAACAAGCCCGCCTTTACAGTCATCGCCGCGCCGGAGTTTCTGGCGGTTCCGGCTACCGATGACACGCGCAGCGAGACTGCTATTCTGGTCAACTTCGAGCAGGGCTTGATCATTATCTCTGGCACGAAGTACGCTGGCGAAATAAAAAAATCAATCTTCGGCGTGATGAACTATGTGCTGCCCTTGCAAAACATCTTCCCGATGCACTGCTCGGCCAACCTCGGCGCAGCCGGGGACGTGGCCCTCTTCTTTGGCCTTTCGGGGACAGGCAAAACAACGCTTTCCACCGACCCTGAAAGGCCGATGATTGGCGATGACGAACATGGTTGGAGTGACAAGGGCGTCTTCAACTTCGAGGGCGGCTGCTATGCCAAATGTATCAATCTCTCGCAAAAACACGAGCCGCAAATCTGGAACGCTGTGCGGTTTGGCTCCGTCGTAGAAAACGTCGTGGTTGATCCGGTGACGCGCGTTCCCGACTATACCGATGATTCGCTCACCGAGAACACCCGCGCCGCCTATCCGCTCGATTTCATCGAGAACGCGGTCCCTGAGGGCATGGGCGGCCATCCTTCAGCGATCCTGCTGCTGAGCGCGGATGCCTTTGGCGTACTGCCGCCGCTCTCCATCCTGACGCCGGAACAGGCCACCTATTACTTTCTCTCCGGCTACACCGCCAAGCTGGCCGGAACCGAGGCGGGCATGGGCAGCGACCCTGAGCCGGACTTCAGTCTCTGCTTTGGCGCGCCCTTCTTCCCGCTGCCCGCCACTGTCTACTCCAAGATGTTCCGCAAGAAGATCGAGGAGCATCAGGTGCGCGTCTACCTGGTAAATACTGGTTGGAGCGGCGGCCCGTATGGCGTGGGCGCGCGCATCAGCCTGCCCTACACCCGCGCGATGGTGCGCGCCGCCATCTCTGGCGCACTGGAGAAAGCCGAGACCTGGACCGACCCGATCTTCGGGCTGCATGTCCCGACGGCCTGCCCCGATGTCCCCGCCAGCATCTTGCGCCCCCGCGACACCTGGAAGGACAGCGCGGCGTATGATCGCCAGGCGCGCGACCTGGCGCGCAGCTTTGTAGAAAACTGCGCCAAGTTCCCCGACGCCGACCCCGACGTGCGCGCCGCCGGGCCACGCGGCTCCTGAACGCAGGAACAGGCGGCTGAAGCGCCATGCTTCAGCCGCCTGTGTTCTTTTGCTACAGTCGATCAGTGGCCTGAATCGCCGCTGCCAGAGCCGCTGTTGTCACCGCCGCCATCGTGGCCGCTGCCAGAGCCGCTGTTGTCACCCCCGCCATCACCAGAGCCACCAGGGCCGCTGTTGTCACCGCCGCCATTATCCCCGTTATGGCCGCCATCTCCCTCATTATCAGAGGCAGGCTTGATCTCCCTCGCGTAGAGCGAGCCATCAGATCGCGTGACGACCTCAACGCGCACATGTGCGCCAGCAGCCAGGATCGCGTTATCGTGTCCGTCGTCGTGTTCATCCTCAATATTGGTCTTTGAGTCGAAGGCAATGGTCACAGGCGTCGTCTGCCCATCCTGAAGGAAGACAAAGGTCTGCGCGCCCTGATCAACCGACTGGATGACGCCGAACAAATGCCGATCTTCCTGATCGTTATTGTCGTTATCGTCGTTATCGTTCGCATCATTGGCATTCGCCTCTATCTCCCTGGCGAGGACGGAGCCATCAGCCTGCGTCACCCCTTCAACCTTGACGGTCATTCCGGCCTGAAGGACGCCGGGCTGCGCGTTATCATTGCCGTTATCGTCGTTCTGGTCGTGGCTGCTATCGCCGCCATTGCCCCCGCCCACTTTAATTTCTGTTGCGGCGGTGAAAATCACCTTTACTGTTGTCTGCTGCCCGTTTGGCAAGAAGACCAGATTCCCGCTGTGGGCGCTGCCCTGGTCAAATGTGACCTGCTGGATCACCCCTTGCGCCTCAAACTCGTTCGCCTGCTGGGTAGATGTCCCATTAGAGGCGCGGGGCATCAAAGAGGGAAGGCTGTGGTTTGTCGCGGCCAGCACAGCGCCTGCGCCTGCTACGGTAAAGACGGCTACCGCAGCGATAATAATGGTTGTCAGTTTGCTTTTCATCCAGGGTATCATGATCGTTTAACTCTCCAACATCGTATCGCGTCACTGGTTCTCAGGTTGTCAACTGGTTGTGTTTGACCTCTGCGCAAAAGGCTTCACTCAGATAGTGCCGCTTTGAGGCTATTTGTTATGCTCTTTATTTGTCACGGTCGCTATGTCGTATAATCAAAGTGAGAAACAGCAGTGCGCACAATGGTGTGCGCCTGTGGCAAGCCCAGGGCGCCGCGCGCTGAACACTGGCGCATCCAGGGCCTCTTCATAGAGGAGGATTGCATGGCCGAACGAGAAGCCGTTATTGTGAGCGCAGCGCGTACCCCTATCGGCAAGTTCCTGGGCGGGTTATCATCCCTGAGCGCGACGGAACTGGGCGCGATTGCCATCCGCGAGGCGGTCAGGCGCTCCGGTGTACCCGTCGATCAGTTAGAAGAAGCCATCATGGGCAACGTGGTTTCGGCGGGCGTCGGCCAGGCTCCCGCGCGCCAGGCGGCCATTCACGCCGGATTGCCCGATGATTTGCCCGCCGTCACCATCAATAAGGTCTGCGGCTCCGGTCTGAAAGCCGTGATGCTTGCCGCGCAGGCCATCCGCGCCGGAGACGCCGATATGCTCGTCGCGGGCGGCATGGAAAGCATGAGCAATGCGCCCTATCTGCTGCCCGGCGCGCGCACCGGCTACCGGCTCAACGATCAGAAAGTCGTTGATGCCGTTGTCCACGACGGCCTCTGGTGCGCCTTTGAGGACATCCATATGGGCAACGAGGCGGAAATTATTGCCGACAAGTTCTGCGTCAGCCGCCAGGAGCAAGACGCCTTCGCGCTCGAAAGCCACAGACGCGCCAGCGCCGCCACCGAGGCCGGGCGCTTCAAGGAAGAGATGGTCCCTGTTCAGGTTGCGCAGAAGAAGGGGACCATCACCATTGACCGTGACGAGTCTATCCGCCCCGATACCAGTCTGGAGGCGCTGGCGGCGCTCAAGCCCGCCTTTAAGAAAGATGGCACTGTCACCGCTGGCAACGCGCCCGGCCTGAACGATGGCGCTGCCGCGCTGGTCATCGCCAGCCGCGAACGCGCTCAGGCGCTGGGGCTGCCCATTCTGGCGCGCATCACCGGCTACGCTTCGGCGGCCATCACACCGAAATACATCTTTGCCGCGCCGCCGCGAGCGGTCAATCGCCTGCTGGAGCGCACCGGCCTGAAGATCAGCGATTTCGATCTGGTCGAAGTCAACGAAGCCTTTGCCGCGCAGGTGCTGGCAAACGGCAAAGAGCTGGATTGGGACTGGAGCCGCGTCAACGTCAATGGCGGCGCTGTCGCCCTCGGCCATCCTATCGGAGCCAGCGGCGCGCGTGTGCTGACGACGCTGCTCTATGAACTGCGGCGGCGCGGAGGTGGACGCGGCCTGGCAACGCTCTGTCTGGGCGGCGGCGGCGCTGTCGCCCTGTCAATTGATTTCAATACCCTCAGCGGGTCGTAAATGTAATGCAGTGTTGCCCGTGCCGCACCAGCCCTGTGAAGTATATCAGCGAATGCCAAAGAGGTCACAATAGATTTTGCACCAGGAGACAATATGCTCGAACAGAAACCGCCAAAGGCGGCGCACGCGCGCAAAGCTGCGACGGAAAAACAGGGTACGCTCTATGATCAGAGCGAGCTGGAGCATCTGAAGCGCGCGCAAGAACACTGGGAACAGACCACTCTCAAACGCTCCACAGAACGCATTCCAGAGAGCAAGGCCGAGTTCACCACGCACTCTGGCATGCCTATCGAGCGGGTCTACACGCCCAACGATACCGCCGCAATGGACTACAGCCGCGATCTGGGCATGCCTGGCGATTACCCCTATACGCGCGGTGTGCAGCCGACGATGTATCGCGCCAGACCCTGGACGATGCGCATGTTCGCCGGATTTGGCACCGCCGAAGAAACCAACGAGCGTTTCAAGTATTTGCTTCAGCAGGGGCAGACGGGCCTCTCCTGCGCCTTCGACATGGCGACGCTCTACGGCTATGACCACGATCACCCGCTGGCAATGGGCGAGTTTGGCAAGTGCGGCGTGGCCGTTTCATCGCTGGCCGATATGGAGATTCTCTTTGCTGATCTCCCGCTCGATGAGATCACCACGTCAATGACGATCAACGGCCCGGCGGCGGTGATCTGGGCGATGTATATCGCCAACGCCGAAAAGCGCGGCATCCCACGCGCAAAGCTGGGCGGCACGCTCCAGAACGACATCCTCAAAGAATATATCGCGCAGAAAGAGTTTCTTTTCCCCCCGGAACCCTCGATGCGCCTGGTCGTTGATACCATAGAGTTTGGCACGCGCCATATGCCCAAATGGAACACGATCAGCATCAGCGGCTATCATATCCGCGAAGCAGGCGCAACGGCGGCCCAGGAGATGGCTTTCACCATCGCCGATGGCCTGGCTTACGTTGATGCCACGTTGGAGCGCGGGCTGAAGATTGACGAGTTTGCGCCGCGTCTCTCGTTCTTCTGGGATGTGCATAACGATTTCTTCGAGGAGATCGCCAAGTTCCGCGCGGCGCGGCGCATGTGGGCGCGGCTGATGCGCGAACGCTATGGCGCGCAAGACCCGCGCTCGTGGATGCTGCGCTGCCACGCGCAAACGGCGGGCGTCTCGCTCACCGCCCAGCAGCCCGACAACAACGTCGTGCGCGTCGCCATCCAGGCGCTGGCCGCTGTGCTGGGCGGCACAAACTCGCTGCACACCAACTCGCTGGATGAGGCGCTGGCCCTGCCCACCGAGAAGGCCGCGCTGATCGCCCTGCGCACCCAGCAGGTCATCGCCTCCGAGAGCGGTGTCACCAACACCGTCGATCCACTGGCCGGTTCGTACTTCGTCGAGAAACTAACCGACCAGATGGAAGAGGAAGGCATGGACTACTTGCGCCGCATTGATGAACTAGGCGGCGTATTGGCCTGCATACACAACGGCTTCTTCCAGCGCGAAATCGCCGACGCGGCCTATCGCTTCCAGCGCGAGGTGGACGCCGGAGAGCGTGTGATCGTCGGCGTCAACGGCTACGAGATGGATGAAGCGATCAAAGTGCCGACGCTCTATGTAGACCCGGCCAAAGAGAAAATCCATCTGGACCGCCTGAACCGCGTGCGCCGCGAACGCGATCAGCAGCGCGTCAAAGAGGCGCTGGCGGCGCTGCGCAGCGCCGCTCAGGGATCCGAGAACCTGATGCCCGCTCTGATTGATGCGGTCAACGCCTACGCCACGATGGGCGAGATGATGGGCGTCTTCCGCGAAGTCTTTGGCGAATACATGGAATCGCCTGTCTTCTAATACCACATCTTCTTGAATGCTTGCGAAGGCCACTTGTAGCGCCGCCTTCCAGGCGGCTCACCGTCGGGACGCCGGAACGGTCGCGCTGGCAAACCGGCGGCGAGCCACTGCGCCAGGGCGAGCGGGCGCCCTCCAGACCAGCGGACCAGCAAGCCAGCGTCCAGCCGCCTGGAAGGCGGCGCTACAAGTGGCGGCGGTACAGGCGGGTGGCCGCCTTCCAGAGCAGCGCCGCTCTGGAAGGCACCGTTACAAAGAGCAGTGGCGATCCAGCCGAACGTGATATAAGCTTCACGTCTCAGGTTCCGCCTGTCCACTTTCCCGTTGCACTGTCTCGAAAGATATAGGTTCCATCTGTACAGTTGGCCTGGAAATACTCCCTTGCATAGACACCGCTCATAGTGGTCGGGCTGCTAAACGTGCCATCGTAAGCCCCATAGATATATGGGCCGCTTGAGGCACAGCGCACGCCGCTGCCCAGCACGAACTTATCGCTGGTGCCGATCTCGATATAAGTCAGGTGTCCATGCTTATAGGTTCCCCGACAGGTGAATGTGATCGTCTCGGTGAACGTCTCAGAGGAGTTATCCAGGGTGCCAGTAAAGGTCTGCGGCTTTCCATTATCCTCCAAAGCGCACACACTACCACCCGCCGGGTCGGGCCGCCCTGTGACCATGAACAGTTGCGTGAAAGAGAAGGATACACCACTCGCATCCCTGGCGGACACATGGGCGTACCCTCCAAAGGAAATATCATCAGCAGGCGCACCCTTCGGGCCTGGCGTACCAGCTTCGCCCTGATCCACAATCACCAGCGAAGCCGCCGCCTGCGTCACATTGCCTTGAGCATCCTGCGCCGTCAGAGAATGGGTTCCCAACGCCCACTTCGCGTCAACCGAAAGGGCGCCAGCGATCCTCCCGCGCCCGTCACTCATGACAGGAGACGAGGTATCGAGTAGTTTCCCATCCAGTTGGAGTGTGACCAGCGCATGCAGCGCAAAACGCATTCCTGAGAATGCGAGCGTCGTCCCGTTCGAGCCAGCAGGCAGCGATCCCCGCATATAGCTGCTTCTCACGCTGAGTACTGGGGCAGCCAGCACCGCTAAGAGCGCCCCATCCTTCGTCAGATAGCCTTGCGCATCTTTGGCGGTTAGGGTATGCCGTCCAAGCAGCCAGTCATCTGTAATGGGCAACTCCACGCTGATGGAGCCAGTCTGGTCACTCCTCGTCGCTGGCGCGCCGGGGGCGGGGTTTCCATCCAGCAGGAAGGTAATCGCCGAGTTCGCAGTGAAATCTCTCCCTGTAACAGAAAAAGCGGTGTCGGGCGCCCCTGCCGGGAGCGAGCCGCTCTGCTGCGGGCCGGTTATAGTGATGATCGGCCTGGGACGGGTGAGAATGAACGCCGCCGTCCCGCCGGCCCCCAGCACAACGAGCGCCGCCAACACCAGCGCGATCACCTTGCGGTGACGCTTGCGCGGCGGTGAGGGAGGCAGCCCCAACTCCGCGCCTGGAACGGCTCCACCGGCAGCGGGCGCGGGAGGCGCCGACATCGGGGTACCTTCCGCGAGAGGCCAGACGCCTTGGGAGGTCACGGAGAACTCTTGATAGGAAAATTGGTCTGACGTCCAGTCAGATGACAACAATGGATCGGGCTGGTCCCCCTGTGACACCACCTCGCTAGCGGGCAGCGTCTCAAACGGTGTGGGCGACTCAAGCGGGGGAAGGAGGACTTCCCCCAACGAAGACACGTCTGATCCCGGATCAGCCTCAGATGGTGGATTGCTCGCTGCCAGTAATTGCGCTCGCCCACAGTGGGGGCATGTCGTTTCCCCAGGAGCCAATGGGGCCTGACAAAAAATGCAGCGTTCCATCGAAAACCCTCCTACATCGTGCGGAGTGTGCGATCCCAGCAGAGCAGCCAATAAGACGGCCTCTACCTACCTGATAGAACGCAAGGAAGCGATGAGAGTAACGCCGGGGCAACGCGTTCATACGCCAGATGCGCGATCTTCCACCAGGAAAGCCCGCGTCCTTACATGCGGGCGCGACTTCCAGGTGAAGAAGGAAGAAAAAGAAGAGTAGAAAAGTTGTTCGTCATCCCTTGACTTTATTATATCGGCCCGTTATAATTATAACGAACCGATATAATGGAGACAAGCTCTATGGCAGCACGCGGAAGACACCACCCGCACGACCCGTACCGGGCGCATGAGCCAGTAGAGGGCGAGCGGGCGCCTCGAAGCCGAGGAACGAACCCTGTTTATGAATTGTTTGTACTGGGCGAGTTGATGGTCCAGCCTATGTACGGTTATGGCCTGCACGAGGTTGTGAATAAGGCGCTGGGGCCGTTTCATCAACTCAGTTGGGGTACGCTGTATCCGCTCATCCGGCGGCTAGAACAGGGGGGATTGGCAACCTCCGAAACAGAGCAAAAGCATGGGCGCTTCTTTCATGAGTCACGTACCCAGGCCCAGGCGCGCCGGGTCTATCGCATTACCGAAGCTGGCCGCCAGCGATTCTTTGCCTTGATGCTTGAGCCTGGCGAGTATTGCCGCGCCTGCCCTGACCTGTTTGCTATCAAGCTGACAAAGTTCGGGTTCCTGACCCCGGAGCAGCGATTGCTCGTGCTGCAACACTACCGGGGCTATCTGAGCCATCTGCGGAACTACTGGCAGAGCGGCCAGAACAAGGTTTCAGGCATCCCAGGGATTACTGATAGCGAGCGCCCTTTCATCTTACAGTTGTTTGACTATCACCTGCACACGCTGGACGCCGAGATCTCCTGGCTCGACGGCCAGATTGCACGCCTGACTGAAGAAGCCAGGCCATAGACGATGGGCAGCACATGCCCATGAGCAGCAAAGTAGGACACAGAGCACAAGTAAGGAGTTTGCATGTTATCCAACAAACCCGCCATCCTGGCCGAAGGGCTGGAGAAGCGGTATGGTAAGACCCAGGCATTACGTGGTATTGACCTCGCTGTCGCGGAGGGGACCGTGTTTGGCCTCCTGGGGCCAAACGGCGCGGGCAAGACCACCGCAGTTCGCATCTTCACCACGCTCTTGCAGCCGGACGCTGGCCGGGCAGAGGTGGTCGGCTTCGATGTCGTCCGGCAAGCCGATCAACTGCGCTCGCAGATTGGCCTGGCGGGGCAATACGCCGCCGTTGACGAATACCTGACGGGACGAGAAAACCTGGAGATGGTTGGACGCCTCTATCATTTGCCGAAGTCCCAGGCGCGGCAGCGCGCCAACGAACTGCTGGAGCGATTTGATCTGGTTGACGCCGCCTCGCGCATCGTCAAGACCTATTCCGGCGGCATGCGCCGACGATTGGACCTGGCGGCAAGCCTGGTCGTCTCGCCGCCAGTCCTCTTTCTCGACGAACCCACCACCGGCCTTGATCCGCGAGGCCGCCTGGGCATGTGGGATCTGATCAGCGAACTGGTGAAAGGTGGGACGACGGTTCTGCTCACCACCCAATACCTGGAGGAAGCCGATCAGCTTGCCGACCAGATCGCCGTCATCGATCACGGGCTGGTGATCGCCAGCGGCACATCCGACGAACTCAAGGCCCAGGTGGGCGGCGAGCGGCTAGATATTACCGTGACCCAGGGCAGCAGGCTCGACACGGCCATCCGCGCGCTCACGCCCTACAGCCAGGGTGAGCAACAGATAGACAGCGAGCATCGCCGTATCGTCATCCCCATTACCAACGGCTCAAAGCTGCTGGCGAATATTATCCGTGACCTCGATGATGCCGGGGTCCAACTTGACGACCTGGCGCTGCGCCGACCTACCCTGGACGATGTCTTCCTTACCCTGACCGGCCACGCGGCAGAAGCGCCTGCTGAAGAAGAGCAGAGCGAGGCTGATCGGACTGGTCGAGTGGCTGAAAGGATACCCGCATGAGCAGTATTGGTCTCCATACCAGCAGCGTCGAGCCGCTGCGTCGCAATCGCCTGTACTGGGCCATTGCCGACGCGCTGATCCTGGCAAAACGCCAGCTTAAGCAGATTCCACGCATCCCTGAAGAGCTCGTCTTCTCGACCATACAGCCGATCATGTTTGTCTTGCTGTTCCGCTACGTGTTCGGCGGCGCGATCAATGTAAGCGGCACCACCTACGTCAACTTTCTGATGGCCGGTATCTTTGTGCAGACGATTGCCTTCGGGTCAACCTCAACCGGCATCGGCATTGCCCAGGATTTGCAGCGTGGGCTGGTTGATCGCTTTCGCTCGCTGCCGATGGCCCGCTCAGCGGTCCTCACCGGACGGACGATTGCCGATCTGGTGCGGAATACCTTCGTCGTCCTGGTGATGATAGTCGTTGGCCTGCTGGTCGGCTTCCGACCAGCAGGGAACGGCATCGGCTGGATTGCTGGCGGCGGGCTGCTGCTGCTCTTTGGCTTTGCGCTCTCCTGGCTGGGCGCGTTAATCGGCCTTTCGGTGCGCAGCGTGGAGGCGGCTCAATCGGCTGGCTTTATCTGGCTGTTTCCACTGACCTTCGCCAGCAGCGCCTTCGTGCCGACCAGCAGCATGCCCGACTGGCTGCGGGCTTTTGCCGAACACCAACCACTGACCCTGGTCATTAACACCGTGCGAGAGTTCATTCTGGGCCAGCCAGTGGGTTCGGAGGGCTGGCAGGCGCTCGTCTGGTGTCTGGGTATCCTCGTCGTCTTCATGCCATTCGCTGTCTGGGCGTATGGGCGCAGGACAACACGCTGACACAAGCAAGCGAACGGTAACAATATTGCAACCTTCTGCTCCAGGGTGCGTAGTCTTCAATGAAGGAGTTGATAGGGCGTAAGCGCCCTGGAACAGAAGGGAACCAATACATTGAATACACTAGACCCATTGAATCAGCAGCGGCAACTGACCCTGAGTCAGCGCGATAAAAAGATCATGGGTGTCTGTGGCGGCATTGCCGAATATATGGGCTGGGATCCAACCGCCGTGCGCGTCGTTACGGTGCTGCTGCTTATCCCACTCCATTTCTCGCTGGTGATCGCGTATGTCATCCTGGGGGCGGTCCTGCCCAGGGTACCCGTTCCCAATTATCCGCCCAACCAGTACCCGCCGCAGTATCCGCCACACCAGCCGCTGACTGAGCATCCCAACGACTGAGGCGAGATACCAGCCGGTTCCACCAACTATTGGGGGACACCACTTGTAGCGCCGCCATCTTGGCGGCTACCGCTGCGCCAGGGCGAACGTTCGCCCGCCAGGCCACCGGACCAGCAGATCAGCGTTGAGCCGCCTGGAGGGACGCGCGAGCGACCAACGGGAGCGAGAGTGCGGGCGCTGGGCGCCCGCAAGCGGCCCTTCCCGAAGGGAGGCGGCGCTACAAATAACGGGTCTCGCTTGCTAACACCTCATTTTTGGTGGAACCATGCTAGCCGATAAAACTTGACAATCGCTCCTGTTTGGGATACACTGTAGCAACTGCTTAGCAAAACGAATACTGGCATCAAGACGTGGAGCAAGAGGAGTAGGCGCGGCGCGGGCGCTTGTGCGCCCGCAGCCGAAGGCACGGCTGAGAGAGAAGAGCGTCCCTGGCTGAAAGACGCTCGCAGCCCGGCCCACCGAACGTCGCTTGCGAGTCCGATTCGCTATTGCAGCCTGTCTTCGGACTGGCTGGAGGTTGAAACGCGGGAGCGCCCGTTACCGCGCGCCAGAGGCAGCGAGAAGTTTTTCTCCTGCAAAGCAAGGTGGTACCACGAGCGCCCTTTCCTTCGTCCTTGGCGGGAAAGGGCTTTTTTTATTGGTTCTTGTCACTTGCATGTTTGATCGCACAAAATCGCACAAAAAGGAGCGCGGCAGCAGATGGCGATTGAATCCAAACGGCGCCTGGCCGACCTTCCTAAAGCCTATGACCCTCAGAGAGTAGAGCAGCGGCTCTATCGCTTTTGGGAAGAGGGCGGCTATTTCATCCCCAAAATCGATCCCAACCAGCGGCCCTTCACGATCTCGATGCCGCCGCCCAATGTCACCGGCGCGCTGCACCTGGGCCACGCGATCACGGCCACGCTGGAAGACATCATGATCCGCTACCACCGCATGCGCGGCGAACCCACGCTCTGGCTTCCTGGCGAAGACCACGCGGGCATCGCCACCCAGGCTGTTGTCGAAAAGCAGCTTGCCAAAGAAGGGACAGACCGGCATCAGCTTGGACGCGAGGCGTTCGTCGAGCGTGTCTGGGAGTGGGTCCGGCAGTACAAGCATCGCATCCAGAACCAGCATCGGCGGCTGGGCGCATCCTGCGACTGGACGCGCGAGCGTTTCACCCTGGATGAAGGGCTATCCAAAGCAGTGCGCGAGGTCTTTGTTCGGCTCTACGAAGAAGGGCTGGCCTATCGCGGCGAGCGCATCATCAACTGGTGTCCGCGCTGCATGAGTTCCATCTCCGATCTGGAGGTCGAGGTCGAGGATACCCCGGCTAAACTCTATTACGTCCGTTACGCCATCGAACCAGTTGAGGGCGAGACAGAGCAGCAGTACGTCACCGTCGCCACCACACGCCCGGAAACCATCCTGGGCGATACCGCCGTCGCCGTCAATCCGCGCGACCCACGTTATCAGGCGCTGATCGGGCGAACGGCCATCCTGCCTGTCCTGAACCGTCGCATCCCCATTATCGGTGATGATGCTATCGAGCCAGGCTTTGGTACCGGCGCGATGAAGGTCACGCCCGCCCACGACCCAACAGACTTCGAGATAGGCAACCGGCATGATCTGCCGCGCATTCAAGTCATCGGCTTCGACGCCAAGATGACGCCAGAGGCTGGCCCCTACGCGGGCCAGGACCGCTACGAGTGCCGCGAGAACCTGCTGGCCGACCTGGAAAAGCTGGGTCTGCTGGCAAAGACGGAAGACTATACCGTTCCGCTGGGCCACTGCCAGCGCTGCGGCACGATCATCGAGCCGCTGATCTCGAAACAGTGGTTCGTCAAGATGGCCCCGCTGGCGACGCCTGCCCTCAACGCCGTCAAATATGGACTGATGAAGATCGTGCCGGAGCGCTTCAACAAAATCTATACCGACTGGTTGGAGCATATCCGCGACTGGAACATCTCGCGGCAGCTCTGGTGGGGGCATCGCATCCCGGCCTGGTACTGCGAGAACAGCCATATCACCGTCTCGCGCGAAGACCCCACGACCTGCGCGACCTGCGCCAGCGAGCGGCTTGAGCAAGACCCGGACGTGCTGGATACGTGGTTTAGCTCGTGGCTCTGGCCGTTCAGCACGCTGGGCTGGCCGGATGACACGCCCGACCTGCGCTACTTCTATCCCACGTCGGTGATGGAGACGGGCTACGACATCATCTTCTTCTGGGTGGCGCGCATGGCGATGTCTGGCATCCACTTCCTGGGGACGGTCCCGTTCCACACCATCTATCTGCATGGCCTGGTGCGCGACGAGCAGGGTCGCAAGATGAGCAAATCGCTGGGCAACGTCGTTGACCCCATCGAGGTCATGGACCAGTACGGGACGGACGCGCTGCGCTTCACACTGGCGACCAGCAGCACGCCCGGCAACGACATGAAACTGGTAGCGGAGCGCATCGTTGGCAATCGCAACTTTGCCAACAAAATCTGGAACGCGGCGCGCTTTGTCCTCACCCAGACCGACGGCGTAGCTCTCGGCATTCCGGCGCTGGAGACGACCACGCCGCGCACCCTGGCGGATCGCTGGATGGTGAGCAAGGCGCAAGAACTGACGGCCAGCGTCACACAACTGATTGACGAGTTCCAGTTCGGCGAGGCGGGCCGTCAGATTTATGACTTCTTCTGGTCGGACTACTGCGACTGGTATCTGGAGATCGCCAAGGTCCAGTTACAAGGGAGCGAGGCCGAACGCGCAAACACGGCGGGCATCCTGCGCGCGGTATTGGACCGCAGCATGCGCCTGCTGCATCCCTTCATGCCCTACGTCACCGAAGAGGTCTGGCAGCATCTTTACGAGGGTGAAGAAAACCGCCCGGCTTCTGCACTGATCGTCGCGCCCTGGCCGACTGCGGATGACAGCCAGCGCGATCTGCTTGCCGAAATTGATGTCAGCCGCCTGCAAGAGATCATCACGCGCATCCGCGACGCGCGCAAGCAGATGGGCGTGGAGGCGGCGCGGCGCATCCCGGTCATGATCGCCGCCCACGAGCATGCCGAGACGCTGAGCAGCCAGGCGCCGCTGATCGAGTTTCTGGCGCGCAGCGAGCCGCCGCGCATCGAGGCCGACCTGCCCGCGCCGGAGCAAGCCGTCGCCCTCATCGCGGCGGGCGTCGAGGTCTATCTGCCGCTGGCCGGGATGATCGATCTTGCTCAGGAACTGGCGCGCATTGACGCGGAGATTGCCGCCGCCCAACAGGACATCGCGCGCAGCCAGAAGATGCTCGCCAACGAGCAGTTCACCAGCCGCGCCAAACCAGAAATCGTGGAGCGCGAGCGCGAGAAGCTCGCCAGCCACGAGGAGAAACTGGCAAAGCTCCAGGCCCGGCGCAAAGAACTGGAGTAATGATGGTTTCGCATCAGCGTGCTGCTCGCATGGAGAATAAGCAGCGCACTGATGCGAGGCCGCGCTGACGCCCTAGCCTGCTTTGCAATTGGCAAGTTGCTGAACGATTTGGGAGAGGGGAGCGGTCCTTGCTGGATTGACGTTCCCTTGCTCAACTGACTGCGGTTGAAGGGTGACGATCCCTTTCGCGTCGATAGGGAAGGCATCGTTCACGATCATCACGGTTTTTACCTCGCCCTTTTGCGCCTCGATGCCATAGACCAACGTCAGCAGATAGTTTTTCTGAGGCGCCACTTGTGGATAGTCCGTCGAGTCGCTGTCTGGTCCAGCGCGCCCGCCAATGGTGTCAAATTCCTTCGTTGGTTGGCTGCGATAATCCACATGGATGTGCGTAGACGAGAAGTAGATGGGCGTATAGATCTCGTACCCGCCCCTCGCCAGGGTCTGTACATCCGCTGCCGCTGGTCTGGTTCCATCTGGGGTGTTCCAATGGCCTGGCCCCAGCCCAGAAACTCCAGCGTCCATCACCAGGATCGCTTTGCACATGAGTTCTGGCGTAATGGCGCTCAGCCTGGAAGCTTCACTGTGAAGGTGGATTCCATTGGGCTGGGTACTTGTCCCTGGCTGAGCAACTATGCACCCAGTCAGTAGGAGCAGCATAACCGCCAGACCAGGGAGCCAGAGGGCGAGCGCAAGATGAGACACCGATTTCATGTTACCCTCCTTCTGTGAGCTAACCAGCCGGGGTAGAAATGATGTGCCTCAGTATAGCATGGGTGCTACAAGCGAGTGGAGATCGGCAAACACGACGACGGCCCGCTGGCTGCGCTGAAGTCCTAGCCTGCCTTACAGTTGGCAAGCTGCTGAACGATCTGGGAGAGGGGCATAGTGACGGCTGGGAATGACTCTCCCGCTGGTCCTTGCCCTTCCTCAGTGTGTGCAGCCTGAAGCGTGACGATCCCTTTCGCGTCGATAGGCCAGGCGGCAGCAGCCACCATCCATTTTTCGTTCCAGGCTTGGGCTACTGCATCAACTCCTGGGACAAACAGGAGCAGATACCTCCCGCCAGGTATCACTTGTGGATCATCGCTGGAGTAGCTATCCGGTCCCACCTGCCCGCCAATGGTGTCAAATTCGGTTGTGGGCTGATGACGCTGATCCCGAAGGACACGCATAGAGGAGAACTGGAGCGGCGTGTAGATGGCATATCCCTGCCTCACTATGGTTCGTTCATCTGCCGCTGGCCTGGAGCCATCTGGCGAGTTCCAATGGCTTGCTCCCAACCCAGCAATGCCCGCATCAGCAGCCAGGTAAGCTACACACATATGGGTACTCCAGTCTATCGAGAGGTTGTCGCTATGAATATGGAGGCCATTAGACTGCGTGCTTGTCCCTGGCTGAGCAACTATGCAGCCAGACAGCAAGAGCAGCATAACCGCCAGACCAGGGGGCCAATGAGTACAAACCCAATGAAACCTTGATTTCATGATAACCTGTACTACTAAGCTTCTTTCCTAACAGTTTGCAAGTAAGCGTTGACCGTATCAATCGGGCGTTTGCCCAAGTTGCGATAGCCTTGATGCGGGCGTTCGGTGTTGTACTGGATGAGCCAGCGATCAAAGTCGCTCTGGAGC